>CAYOTE010000018.1:6635-17764 GCA_964406785.1 uncultured Clostridia bacterium | reverse complement strand
TTACCTCTCCATAATAATATATTCTAATATAAGCAAAAGAAAAACACAAATTTTATGTATGTTAATTCTTCATCAAAATTGTAGCGAAATGTCCAAGAAATCTGTTATAACAAGTTAAGCGATTGAAACAAATGAAACATAGTTGCTTTATTTTGAAATCAAGACGATTGAGATTAACGTAGTTAGAATGGGTTTATTGGACATTTTACAGTAGGTTTTGATTAAAATTTTAGGATGTTTTTAAAACTTGAATTTTTGTCGTTTTTGGTATATAAATTATAATTAATTGTGAGGTATAATGTGTTTGATGATGTTTGGTTGAGTAATGAGGATAGAAAAAAAACCATAAGAAGGTGGGGAATAATTTCAGTTTCTTTTCTTATGCACTCAATTATATTTTTCTTTGTATTGTACGGTTCTCTTTTTTTTACCAATGGGGAACTTCCTAATTTGAAAGTAGTTGATATATATGTTTCAATTGTTCCCAAGATACCACCTTCTTTAAGAGCGGCTGCAATTAAAACTCAAAAAAAGACAAAAGTAGTTGATAAGGATAAAAAAATTAAAGAAATTGAAGAATCGTTCAATAAATTAATAACACCCGTTGAAATACCCGAAGAAATTATAGATGAAGATGAAGATTTACTTGTAAGTGATTTGGACTTTGGTAGTGGAGGAGGCATTGAAGGCGGTATTGAAGGTGGTACGGACGGTGGTGTAATCGGCGGGAGTCTATTTGGAGATTTTGTTGAGGAGAAAATAGAGCCTGTTCGTTTAGGAACTCCTCCGAAACTTAAGAAATCTGTAAAACCGATCTATCCTCCAGAGGCTCTAAAACGCAGAGTAACCGGTAATTTGCTTTTAGAACTTACAACCGACAAATTTGGAAAGGTAATTAAATGTAGAGTTATTTCAGGACATCCTCTGTTAGATAAGGCTGGGGTTGATGCCGTAATGCAATGGGTATACGAACCACATTTAGTCAAAGGAAGACCAACTCCGATAATAGCAACCATACTTGTAGAATTTTCAAAAACAAATTAAAAATACAGGAACCCTGCCAAGTTTTAAATCTATTTAATAAAGTAGCAAATATTCACTGAGTTTAGTATGAAGCAGTATTCTTGTTTTTCTTATTAATTTGTTTTAATAGTACATTTACCGCTTTTTTTAATTGTTCATCAACTCCCTTTGCCTTACTATCTGGAGAATTTTGTACTATTACGTCCGGCACGGCAGGTTTATGTTCCATGTTTTTATCGGTAGCCTTTACATACCAACCTCTAAACGGTACTCTAACGAATGAACCGTTTAATAATCTTGCTCCTCCTGTTGAAATAACTGCTCCAAAGGTAGGGATGCCAACAAGTTTGCCTATTCCAAGAGTCTTATAGGCATGAGAAAATATCTCTGCATTTGAGTAACTGTTTGCATTACAAATTGCAATTGAAGGTTTTGTCCACACGGCAAAGGGCAATCGCTCTCCGAAAGCATAATAATCTCTGAACCTTATATGTTCTTTTTGTAAGTCATCACTTGCACCACGAGGGATGGTATAGGAGTGTTGTTTGACATTTAATACTGCCATTAAATAATCTGTTGTCCAACCTCCCCCGTTAAATCTAACATCAATTACAATTCCTTCTTTTCCGTATCCGCAGGAGGTTATTTCTCTTTCAAATCTTTCAAAGCTAACCATATTCATACCTTTTATATGAAGGTATCCGAGCCTTCCGTTGGAATATTTTTCGGTAAGATTTTTTCTATCTTTTACCCATTGTTCATATAACTCTTTTCTCAATGATTTTGTTGGTCTTATTACGACGTTTCTTATAATATTATCAATGTTATCTCTGCTTTTTACTTCAAGCAAAACCGCTTCGTTTACCTTATTATTTAATAAAGAATAAAAATTTACGTCTTTATTAATTTTAACACCATCGATAGCAATGATTACATCGTTTTTATTAAGTTTACTCTTTACCTTGTCTGCCGGTGAGTTAAGTATTACTCTTTTAATCAAAGCCCCGTTATCATTTACCGCTATCTCAACTCCCAATAATCCGGTTATATCTCTTTGTGTTTTTTCTCTATCTTTTCCGTATAAACCCATATGACTGGCATTAAGTTGTCCTAACATGATATTGAACATATCGACAAAATCTTTAAAGGTAGAAGAGTCTAAGACCAAATTCTTATAATCTTTTTTTATTTTTTCCCAATCTTTGCCGTGAAATTTAGGATCATAGAATTTCTTAGTTAATATTTTTGATGCCTCATTAAACATTTGCGTATTTTCTTTCGGATGATTAATTATCATTTTTGCATTAAAAGGCAGTTGCTCTTGTTTTTTTGTTTTTAATGATAATTTTGATAATTCCCCTTTTGAACTTACCATATACATATGATTGCTTTTTTTATCTAATGTAAGACTTGTCGGATTTTTCCCGTTTTTCGTTAATCTTTTTAACTTTGTACCGTCCCATTTTACACTATAAACATCTGTCCCCTTATTTTCGGGAGAAGAGGTTGTAAAATAAAAAGTTTTTCCATCTTTTGAAATAGCAAAATTTGTCTCATCTCCGGGAAGTGCAGTCACCTGTACCAATCGTTCGTATATACCTTCAATGTCAATTTTAATTGGTTTTATCTCTGTCGTTTTAAGCGTTTTTTCCTTACCTTTATTATTCTTTAATGCAGAGTCTTTTTCTTCTTCCCATTCTTGTTTTGTTTTTTCCCAATCTTGCTTTCTTAACCAAACAAACCATATATCATTATTTTGAGATTTTCTGCTTGATGTAAACCCAAGCTTTAAACCGTCTTTACTCCATATTGGATTTGTGTCAGGCCTTGGATGCATACTTATATTTACGGGTTTTATTGAATTATCCGCCTTATGAATAAATATTTCCTTATTGAAATTTAGATTATCTATGGAGTAAGCTAACCACAGGCTATCGGGGCTCCAACTTATTCCCCTCGGAGTAGCCCAACCGTTTAGCAAAATCTTCTCATTCAATAAGTTACCGTCATCAGTTATATCAGCCACAACGAGTTGCCCGTTATCTCTCAAAAACGCCAATTTTTTTCTATTTGGTGATATTAATAAATTATGTTCATCGAACTTTGTATCTGTAATGCGTACAATTTTTCTCTTTAATGTTTTGAATATATTTTTTTCATTGACATCGTCTGAAATTACCATAAATATGTTTTTTGAACCATATCTGTCGCTTATAAACATAAGTTTATCATCCGATAGCCATACAGTGTCTTCGTCTCTGAAAGGATTGTTTGAGATATTTATCGTTCTACTCTTTTTCTTATTATTTTCCTTTATAAATACCTCGCCTCTTATGACAAATGATATCAATTTTTCATTTGGCGAAAGAGCATATTCACTTACTTTATTTCTATATGTTTTTCTTTCAATGGGATCAAATCGATAGTCACTTCCGATTGCAATATTAAGCAACTTAGGCTTTGTTTCATTTAGTTCGAGGGTATATATTGATGTCTTTACCTCCATGACAATAATTTTTTTATTTAAACTTATATCAAAATATCTTACGCCAAAATCTTTGAAAAAAGTCAATTGTCTTATTGCTATTCCCGGTGTATCTGTAATTTGTAAAGAGTGTATATTATACTTTCCCGAACTTGAACTTATAAATAATATAGTGTCATTATCTTTCCAATGCGGATAAAAATCATTCCCGTCATACAGGGTTAATTTTGTATATGTTTTTTTCTCTAAATCATACATCCAAATATCTCTATTGGCAGAGCCTCGATATGCTTCACGCTCAATCCTGCACGTTCCTCTGACAAATGCAATTTTTTTCCCATCAGGCGACATAACAGGCATATCTCCGAGAGAATCTAATAATCTTTTTGGCGTACCTCCATTTTCGTTTGTTACATAGATTTCGTTTATTCGTTCAACCTGTTTAAAAAGTCTTGCCGTTGAGAATAAAATTGAATCATTATGCCATTGATTTATATTGTCATTTGCCGAATGATAGGTAATTCTCTTTGGAATTCCGCCCTGTTTAGGAATAATAAAAACATCATTATTACCAAATCTATTGCTTGAAAATGCAATTTTTGAACCATCTTTATTCCACTTTGGGAATGATTCGTACGCCTGATGTATTGTAAGTCGCTTTGCTCTTCCTCCATCTATTGATACCGTCCAAATATCACCTTGAAAACTAAAGGCAATTTTTGAACCGTCAGGACTTGGAGCGGGATACCTAACAAAGGGTAAATGATTAGCGATTAAAATATAATTAGATAATAATAATATTAAAACCAGTCCAAGTATAATAAATAATTTTTTTGTCATTTTGTACATCCTTAATTAATTTTTAGTATTTCCAAAAGTTTTAAATTTAAAATCTTTAAAAAGTCTTATCTCTTTTCGGGTGATACTAAGTTGGGTTTTTGTCATAAGTGACAACATTTTTCATTTTTACTTTGTATAATGGAAAATCGAGAGATCGGTATTCTTTCTATAACAATAGGGTGTGTAGGTTAAACTTCTTATTAAATATTGAGAACTTCTAAATATTGGAAGCTTCAATAGTCGTTCTGTAATTCCTTATTCCTTCAAACAATAACATCTTGTACTTTCATTTTCTATTGATTCCAGACCCCACAAATCCAAATCCTATTGACTACAGACTATTTTTTTATAAAACGGTACAAAAATAAAAGGAGGACAGCACCGCCGACAGCCAACAAAAGACTTCCCATATTAAATCCTGTAAATGCCCCCAAGCCAAGTTCTGACCCTATAAAACCTCCAACAAAAGATCCTGCTATACCTATCAAAATAGTAATAACAATTCCGCCAGGGTCTTTGCCGGGCATGATGAACTTCGCTAACAAGCCCACAATCAGCCCCATTACAATCCAAGATAGAATTCCCATCGTCAATCTCCTTTACTTAATTTACAGTTTAGTTTTAAGTTAAAATACTTTTTATACTGTCATATAACATTAACCATTATTTCATAGGATAATTGTTAAGTCAACAAAAAAATTAAAAAACTTAACTATAAAACACTAATATATTATGTTATGTTTTAGTGGATAAAGTAAAGTTGAAATATATAATAATCAGGTTTATTTTATTTTTTTAATTGATAGGTATAGATATATGTTTGAAATCATTCTGCCTATTACAAAGGCTACTGTTGCTGCGATTGCTCCTATTAGATTTAAACTATATATTGATACAAATAGTACGGCAATAATAATACCCACTTCAATAGCCGTTGCCTTTGAAAGAAGGATTGTTTTCTTATTATTGATTATAAAGGCTCTCTGAAATGAAATTAATACGGATAGACTGGGTAATATCACCATTATCTTTGTTGGTATATTAGAAAAACTTGTTAACTCTAAACTTAAGCCGGATACGATATGAAACCATATATATGAGAGAGGCGTAAAGGCAATGACAAAAAGAATAATAAAGACTGAAAATCCTAAAATTGTAGCAAATTTTTTCAATATTTTATATCCTTCGTTTTTTGCTCCCATAAATGCAATGCCAACCTCTTGAAAAGATAATCCCATACTCCTGAAAAAAAATACAAGTGCATTTATTGCCGGTAAAACAGCCAATGATTCAATCGGACTTTTGCTTCTTCCTATAAAAAAAGTTACTATTGGAGCAATACCAAGCGAAAGTATTGTAGTTAAGGAAAGCGGTACATAAAAATCAATAATATCTTTATATGTTAGAGGTGTATCCGAGCTTGCTTTTATTTCATCATCATTACAGAGTATTTTTTTTAAACCCTTATTAGCCATAAGTTTTATCATCAACGCCTCTGAAACGACTCCCACACTTAGGGCAACAGCTCCCGTATATGCACCTGTAATCTTTAGCTTATACATAATAAAGGCTATAGTACTCATTGAAACTAAACGAATGATTGTTCCGTAGGCTACCTTTTTAGTCTGATTATCTCTGATTAATATTCCCTGATAAAATCTTCTAAAACCTATTGCAGCAGGCCAAGGTAAAAACAACAGCGTAGATATATAGCTAAGCTTGGCAATATTATGAGGTAACTCAACGAGGTTTTCCATAAAATAATAAAAAAAAGACGGTATTAAGAGAATTAGCATTGAAACGGTAATCAAAAAATTTGAAAAAAAAACAAAACTTCTAAGTTTTAAATATGATTGTTTATTCTTTACCAATGATAAGGAGGCAGTCATAAACATTATGATTGGCGACTCGAATATCAGGGCTATTGCAAAGGCTATTCCAAATGCCGCAAGATTTGCCTTAGCATTGTCCAATCGGGCAACTATTGCCGTAAGATAGGGTTGCTCGGTAGCCATCATAAGCCATGTGGACGCAAGTGGTAGCCAGAAAATAAAAATCTTTTTTAAACTTATATTATTAGTGTTATTCATAGTTAATTGATATTTTTAATTGGACAAAATCCTATTGGTAATGCTATGACTACCTAAAAATAAGCAGGGCAAATACTGCCCCGCTTATTTTAAAATATTAAAACAATAATTATTAATTTATTTCAAATGTCTCTTTAAGACTTCAAAAACTTCGGGAACATCTAAACCGATTTCTTTTAAATGTTCAATTGTCGGTATTCCGTCATTTGTCCAGCCTCTTCGTTTATATGTTGCGTCAACCAATTTTTTATATTCATTTTCTCTGAATTTTCTTGTTATTGCAACTTTTTCTTCCGAACTCTTTCCACTTGGGTCAATCCCAATCTTTTCTTTCATCTGGGTGTCGTATCTCTCAACTCTTGATTCGTACTCTTCAACCGTAACAGGTCCCATTGAACGATAAGGTATCGAGTCTTGTTCTCTTCCCACATACCCGAGCCTAATCGCAAAGGTTTTTTGAAAATTATACACTCTCTCTGATTGTAGTATAAGTTCTTCTTTATCTATATTTTGTCCCGTTATTGCATTGAATATATCAACATAATTTTGAACATGTTCGGGAACCTTATTCGGTTCATTTGTTTCTGCATTATTTGCAGGTTCAATATCATTCCAAGGTAATTTACATAGACCTTGAAGTGAAAACCATGTCCTGAACATAGGAAAATAATGAAGTGCCTCTGCCTTATCCTCAAAAGTAGGTATCTGATTATTAACCATATCCATAAAGATTAACCAGGCCTCGTCGTGTTGAGGTCCTTTTAATGCAAGCCCGTACCCACCCTGCATTGCAAGAGATTCTTTTGTCATATACTCGGAGTACTCAAGTCCCTTTGCCTCCATACCTATATCGTTCATAAAGGTTCTGGCGGCTCCGAATTCTTTTTCAAAATAATCTTTCATCTTTCGAATTCCCTTGCCTGCAATGAGTCCAAAACCTTCCCCTCGTCCTATCTGATGGAGCAATTCCAATACATCCTCTCTATTTCCCCATGTGAAGTCCAAACCACCTGTCTTCTCTTTATCTAAGATACCGTTTTCCCAACACTCCATTATAAATGCAGTCATTGTTCCAAAAGATATGGTATCAAGTCCATAGGTGTCGCAATAAAAGTTTATTTCAAGTATAGCCTGAGCGTCCCATAAACCTAAATTCGAGCCACAGCCACCTATGGTTTCGTACTCAGGTCCATCAACGGTAACCAAGTCACCCTTATACGGTCCGGTTAGTAATTCAAATTTATCGGCAGTTTTTGCACATGCCATAGTACAACCAAACCAACAACCATCGGGCAAACCATGCGTGAGAAACTTATTATAAAAAACGTCAGAAGAAATTTTCCCTGCCTCTTCGTGATTGCCAAATTTATAATTATGTGTCGGTAATAAATCGTATTCGTTCATTATTTCAGATAGATGTGCGGTTCCTACCTTTCGCATCTTACATTGAAAATCATCAAGTTCTATTATCTCTTTATGAAGTTTTACGCCTAATTTTTGAATTGTTTTTACATCTGACGAATTATTTGAATCTCCGGTAAGTCCCGAGTATTTTATTACGAGAGCTTTTATCTTTTTGTCTCTAAAAACTGTTCCTATTCCGCCTCTTCCCGCTTGTTTTAACCTTGTAACCTTTCTTCTCTTGTCATAGAAGGAGAAATTTAGGCAACCTATATAAGCGGTATTAGCACCCGTACCGGCACTAACACTTGCAATATGCTGTTTCTCTTTTTCGTTTTCAGCAAACATCTCAACCATCTGCTCGGCAAGTACATGACTATCAACAGCTTCATCAGGTGCTTCAAAAATCTGAATATTACCCTTATTGCCGTCAATATAAACTATTATTTCTTTATCTGACTTTCCCTGTATCTCCATTGCATCGTATCCTGCAAATTTTAAATACGGTCCGAAGTAACCACCGACATTACTGTCTATCGGGATATCAGTCATTGGAGATATTGACGTTACAATAGATTTTCCAGAGCCGGGATAACTTGTGTTACCGCCAATAGGTCCTGTGGCAATATTAATGACATTTTCAGAAGAGTTCCATTTTGTATCATCATTTACAGCATCCCACATAAGCTTAAGATTAAATCCTTTTCCCCCTGTAAATATTTTTTTCATTTCATCTGTAACGTCTTTTTCCTTTATGTCATTATTTGAAACATTGATATACAGCGTTTTGCCAGCATATCCTCTTTTAACTTCCCTCTTTTCAAAAGAAAATTCTTTTAATATCTTATGCTTTGATTTTAATTCGTTAATGTCGAAACTCATTTATATTTCCTCCTCAACTATCTCAAGTGCTCCTGACGGACATTCCTTTGCACATGCACCGCAAGCCGTACATTTAAAAGGTACTAAGCCTCCATGATATGTCATCATTGTTTCGGTTGGGCATACTGCAACACAGGCATAGCATCCTATACAAAGATTTTTATTCAACATGACAACGCCCTTTTTATTTACCGTTAACGCAAGAGTATGGCACTCCTCGACACATATTGTGCATTGATCACAAACCGGTAAAGCAAACCCACCGTTTTCTTTTTTTATAACTTGAATACAAGATTTTTCATAATTATCCTCTTTAAAAAAAAGAGTTGAACATACCGTCATACAGGTATTGCAACCGGTACATTTTTCCTCATAAGTTTTTAGATATTTTCTCATATTTACATATCCTCCAAATAATTATTTGTTTTTAATTTCTATTTCAATTTTTCTGTCTCTGTCAACAGGTACCTTATCAAGGGAATCTATAAGACCGTTTATTACGTTTATAAAGACATCCTTAACAAAAACTTTCAACATAACTTCTTGATTATTAATTTTTAATACTACTTCTCTGTCCATTTTATTCCCCCTTTATTATAATTATTTTAACAAAGATTAATAGTATTATATATTATACTCGGAGTCAAATAAATATCGTGAAAAAAACAATATTGTACCGCTTGAATTTTTCATAAAAATTGCAATAAAATACTTGAAATTAAGAATATAACCGTTTAAAAAAATTAGACAAATAAATATAAACATAATTTTAAAATAAAGTTGATTCTGGTTTACGCAGTTATAATGGCAATATAAGACATTGCAGTATCTTCTGATAATAAATTTATATGCTGTAATGCTTGAAAAAAAAATAAAAATTGTTTATTATATAGGTTATCGGAAGATATAAATCTTTCGATTTGTGATTAAATTGGAGATTATAAATGAATATTGATGATTTGTTAAAGATCGCTGTCGAGAGAGGTGCATCGGATTTACATTTAAAAGTTGGGAATCATCCGGTTTTAAGAATAGACGGAAAACTGAATCCCCTTGTCGAATTAAAAAGATTAATGCAGGAAGACACTATCGCAATGGGCTTTTCCATGATGAACTCTTATCAAAAAGAAAAATTCAAAGAAGAACATGAAATTGATATGTCGTACAGTGTTCCTGGACTTGGAAGATTCAGGTGCAATGTTTTTAGGCAAAGAAGTGCCGTAGGTATAGTAATGAGAGTAATTCCAACGCAGGTTAAGACAATTGCCGATCTTCATTTACCTCTTGTCCTTGAAAAAATAGCTGATGAACGGAGAGGCCTTGTCCTTGTTACAGGGACAACGGGAAGTGGAAAATCAACAACTCTTGCCGCAATGATAGATTATATAAATGCGTACAGAGTTGATCATATTTTGACAATTGAAGATCCTATAGAATACCTTCACAGAGATAAAAAAAGTATTGTTAATCAAAGAGAAATCGGTTCGGATACAAATAATTTTTCCACTGCTTTGAGAAGTTCGTTGAGAGAGGACCCAGACGTAATACTTGTAGGAGAAATGAGAGATTTGGAAACAATTGAGACGGCTCTTTTAGCGGCTGAAACAGGGCATATGGTTTTATCAACATTGCATACTCTTGATGCACCTGAAACAATTAACAGAATTATATCGATGTTTCCCCCTCATCACCAAAAACAAATCAGAATACAATTGGCTTCGGTTTTACAGTCTATAATTTCGCAAAGACTTGTTCCAAGAGCTGACGGTAAAGGACGAGTCCCCGCCGTAGAAATACTTGTAGCAACATCTTATATTCAGGATTGTATTGTAGAGCCTGAGAAAACAAAATTTATTAAAGAGGCAATTGCAGAAGGTGTTTCTCAATACGGGATGCAAACTTTTGATCAATCATTACATTTCTTATTTGAAAAAGGTTTAATAACTTATGATGAAGCTTTGAAGTGGGCAACAAACCCTGATGAGTTTAAACTCAGGAAGATTGGTATTCAATCTACCAAGGAAATGGCTTTAGAGGAAATGGAAAGCAGTATGTCTGAAATTAAGGATTCCGAAGATGGAGATCTTGATGATTCTTTCGGAATGGGTATGGAGCATAATGTTTTGGATTTGGATGATTTTGATAAGGAAAAGAAAAAATAATTAAGAGATGAAACATATAGAAATACGTGAAGTCTTTAACTCATATTTTAAAGAGAAAAGACATCACGAAGTACTTTCAGCACCCTTGGTACCGGCAAAAGATCCTACATTGCTCTTTACCAATGCAGGCATGAATCAGTTTAAACAGGTATTTGTCGGTAAGGAAAAAAGAAATTATAACCGAGCGGTTTCAATACAGAAGTGTATGCGTGTATCCGGTAAGCATAACGATTTTAATGAGGTTGG
>CAYOTE010000018.1:0-6535 GCA_964406785.1 uncultured Clostridia bacterium | reverse complement strand
TAGATTTGTTGAAATTTGGAATTTGGTTTTTATGCAATATTTAAAAGACATTAAGGGAAAGTTAAATCCTTTACCGAAACCATCCATTGATACTGGTATGGGTCTTGAGAGATTGACGGCTCTTTTACAGGGAAAAGACAGCAATTATAAAACAGATTTATTTGTACCTATTATTTCTTTTGCAAGAGAGTTAATATCCTTATCTGCTTCGGATAAAGAGACTGAAATAAGTTTGAAAGTAATAGCTGATCATACAAGAGCCTTAACCTTTTTAATATCTGATGGAGTTATTCCGACAAATGACGGTAGAGGATATGTCTTAAGGCGATTATTAAGAAGAGCTGCAAGGCATGGAAAAATGCTCGGATTTACCGAACCTTTTATTTATAAGATTAGCAATAAGGTCATTGATTTGATGGGGCAGACGTACCCCGAACTTTACGGTAGTCAAAATTTCATATCCGAGATAATACTTTCCGAAGAAAAACGATTCGAAAGAACGCTTACATCAGGTTTAAAGAGATTTGAAGATATCTTATCCAAGACAATAGATAACAATAAAGAAAAAATACAGGGGAAAGAATTATTTAAACTTTCGGACACTTATGGCTTCCCCATTGATTTTGCTATTGATTTAGCAATGGAAAAAGACATTGGAATTGATATAGAAGAATATGAGAAAGAATTAAATGATCAAAAAGATAAATCACGCCGAAGTTTGATAAAAAAAAAAAATGCCGTAAAACAACTTGAAGATATTGACGTTTTTACCTCGGATTTTATAGGATACGAACAAGACAAAGCTAAGGCAAAGGTCATGGGCTTATATGAACAATCAGAACAAATTTTTAAGAAAGTCGATGAAATTAAATTTATCAATTTAGAAAAAAAATATATCATTGTTTTTGATCGTACACCGTTTTATGCGGAATCAGGTGGACAAAAAGGAGATATCGGCACAGGAGAAAATAAAACTACCTTGTTGTCCGTATATGATACTCAAAAATCCGAATCAGGAGTTTTCCTTCATTATGCAAGGATGCAAAAAGGCTCAATTAAAATAGGAGATATTCTTGATATAAAAATTGATAAGATTAGAAGACAGAATATTTCAATTCATCATTCCTTAACACATTTACTCCATTCAGCTTTAAGGGAAACATTGGGTAATCATATCAAACAGAGCGGTTCTCTTGTTGAACAAAATAAATTGAGATTCGATTTTACACATTATAAGGCTCTTTCAAATGAAGAGATAATAGAAGTTGAAAATTTAATAAATGCAAAAATTCGAGAAAATTTATTGATAAGGACAGAATCTCTGCAATATGAAGATGCTGTAAAACAAGGTGCAATCGCAATTTTTGATGAAAAATATTCGGATGTCGTTAGATTGGTAAAAATGGGTGATTTTTCAAAGGAACTTTGCGGAGGAACTCATTTAAACAGGTCGGGCGAGATAGGTCTTTTTAAAATCCTAAATGAGTCATCTATCTCTTCGGGAATAAGACGAATAGAGGCTGTAGGTGGCAATTCAGCTTTTTCTTATATTCAAGAACGTTTGGAAATACTTGGTAAAATTCAGAATTATTTTGAAAAAAAGCCGAAAGACCTTTTTGACCATCTCAAAGATATAAACGAAAAACTTAAATTAGAGAAAAAAGAAAATAAAAAAAGTACGTCTGTTATTGACATAAAAACAATTATCGAAAATTCAGTAAGTATAAATTCAGTAAGGGTGGCAATTGCTCTTATTGAAAATGTCGAGAGAAAACAATTAAGTGCTATTGCAGATGAAATTTCGAATGATTTGAATGGGATTGCTATATTATTTTCTAATTTGGATAAAAAATCAATGGTCGTTGTATCTATTGTAAACAAAGTAACAAATATGTGGAGTGCTGATGTAATTATTAAGAAAATTGTCCCTTTATTTAATGGAAGAGGCGGAGGGAAAAAGAAGTTTGCACAAGCAGGCGGAGATATTATAAATAGTTTTAAAAGTTTACAAGACAAAATAATTGATATATTAAAGTAATTATGAGAAATTTAAAAATAATTTTAATAATTTTATGTATTACGTTATTTTTTGCAAAAACATTAAATAGTAAAATAATAATTAGGCAAGATAAAGACGGCAAAGTAGTCATTACAAATGAAAATACTACTTTTGTATCAAAACACAATAAGAGGTCTAAAGCTTATTCTTCAAACTATGTCCCTTCATATATCTATTCCAGAATTAAACATTTTGCCAAAAAGTATGGTGTAAAAGAAAAGTTGATTCTTGCTATTGCAAGAGCCGAGTCAGGATATAACAGGTTTGCGAAGTCCAATAAGGGTGCCATTGGAATAATGCAATTAATGCCGGAAACAGCAAGTCAATATGGTGTCTACAATTTGTATAATGTGGACGAAAATATTTCTGCAGGGATTAAACATCTTAGATATTTGTATAATAGATATAATAAGAATATTGTACTTACTCTTGCGGCCTATAACGCAGGTGAGACTGCAGTTGAAAAATATAGCGGAGTACCTCCGTACAGAGAAACAAGAAATTATATAAAGAGAATTTTTAGATTTATGAACAAACCTTTAAGTGGTTATAATTTTGCCTCATCTTCTTCAAAAAGTAAACTTTATAAATATAGGACAAAAGAGGGTAGAGTCGTTATAACCGATAGATATCCATCTAAAATAAAAAAAAGTCAAATCTCAATAATAAAAAATTATTAGTCTCTTATACGATAATAATTTCACCTGAAGAATTATATTCATCCAATATTGAGGCAGGAGCAATTTTGATGTTCTTTTTTATAAATAAACCCGGCTTTGTAATTTTTATTTCCGTTTTAGCGGATTTTGAAAAATCCGAAATAATGCTTTTTACGGCCTTAACTCCATCTCTATCATAATATTTTGCATATGTAATTATGCCTTTATCAAATACAATAAGTCCCTTCCTTCCGTCAAAGTTTATTTTTAAAGCAATATCTCCTTTTTCACTATCAATCAATTTTAATATAAAATATTGAGATAAAATATTCTTTGAATGATTCCCCAAATATTTTCCCGTTTGTAAATGTTCAATTATGGCATTTTTAAGCCAAATATTATCAAATGGTTTAATTAAAACATCAAGAGATTTAAAGCTCGCTATTTTTTTTATAACGAGAGGACTTTTATAATTAGCGGAAAAAACAATACGTCCAATAAAATTTTCATTCATCAAACATATAAAAAACGGCAGTATATTCATATCAAGAAACTCAATATTAATATAAACTAATTTATAATTATTATTTTTTATATAATTAATTGCTTCATTGATGGAGGCTGTTGAATCTATCTCAAAAACATTATCATTCGAAGACAGAACCGGCAATATTGACGATGCTTCTAATACCGTCTCTAAAAAGAAAACTTTATTATTCATAGTGCATTATAGCTTATATTATGCTCTTTCTGCAACAATTTTTCATACAATTAATTCTTGATTATTATATATATCCTATAGTCTTTAATTGCTTTTCCACTTCCTTGTCAATCTGCTTTTTTGAATTTATTCCATTAAGTTTGTTTCTATTTATTCTTCTTTTTATTTTTTTTATATACGAACGGAATTTACTTGGTATTTTATGGTCTTTTTTATAAAGATTAATTGTTTCGTTGGGATCTTTTACAATATTATATATTTCTATTTTTTCTACTTTAGGAGGTAATCCGTACTTCTCAAAAAACTTTATTGTTTTTTGAGAAATCTTATAATTATAAATAAGTTTTAAATTATCAATAATAATTGCAAATTTTTTTGGAATTGCGTCAATGTATCTACTACCTGTCATAGCTGAAATTACAGGATTTCCCGTTTGTGGGTTTTTATTACGAATTAGATTCATTAAAGAATGGCCATCAATTTTTTTTGGTAAAAACTCTATCTGTTCGTATTCTAATAATGTAGGCAATATATCTGTTGTAGAAACCACTCTCGCTATCGAAGTATTCATGAATTTATTTGCAGGGAATTTAATTATAAACGGGACTCTTATTATTTCCTGATATAAGCTGTGTGAATGAGCCCATCCTCCGTGTTCAAAAAACTCTTCGCCATGATCAGACATTATTACAATTGTTGAAGAATTATAGAGTTTCATCTCTTTTAACTTTTTTATAAATGTCCCGAAAAAACTGTCAAAAGCAATTATTTCAGCCTGATACAATTCTCTTAACGATTTTTTTGTTTTTTTATCCGTTTTTAAAAAAGTACATTGAGGTTTTGCACTGTTGATTGTATCTGCCTTATCTCTTAATGGTTCTTTATTTATCAAATTTAAAAACTCTTTAGGGGGTGTATAGGGGTCATGGATTTGATATGTATGCAGAAATAATAAAAGATTTGGGAAATCTCCTCGTTTAAGCGTATCCAATGCTTTCTCGAAAAGTGATTTTCCTCCGTAAGGATACAGGGGACCGGCAAATTTAAATTCCTCATATAAATCAAAACCTCTTGAATGTCCCCATCTTTTAGAGAGAACAATACCTCCATGAAAAGCAAGTGTAATGTATTTTTGTGATAAATACTCTATAAGACTTTTTGTTCTGGTATTTAAAACTGTCTTGATTCCGACATTATGATTAAATTCATTTAATGAAGTAAAAAAACTCACAAAAGATGGGAGTGTCCATGAACTTGGTGCGATACAATTAGAAAAATATACAGAATCTTTTTTAAATACATCCATATTTGGTGTAAGAGAAATACCGTTTATTTTTTTAGATAACATATCACCTCTAAAAGTATCAACAGCTACTATAAAAACATTATTTCTCTTGTTTTTGTCAACCAACTTAAAAAAAACAGGGTTTGAAATAAAAACCTTACCCGTACCTTTGAATTTAAGAATAATTTCTTCTTGGTTTGTAATATTAAATTTTTCTATGATTTCCGAATCAAAATGATTTGTTTTTACATAGTGCAACCTTTCTTTATTTCTTTTTTTCTTATTTCTTTTGTAAAGCTCAAATTCAATTAAACTATTTTTGTATAAACCGGTAAAATTCATATAAAAAAGGATTCCGGCTTTTTTTTTAAATTTTGTTTTTAATCTAATTATTTTTGTTCCTTTCAGATTTAAACGATAACCTGTATTTACCGGAATATTTTTTGAAGGTTTATTTACTAATTTTACCCCTTTTGAACTTTTAAGCTCTTTTGACAAATCATAACGATGAAAATTGGAATCAACCTTGTTACAAGACAGGGTAAATAAAAATAATAAAATCAAAAACAATGAAATAACAAAATTTAAGTATAACGTTTTACGCATAAAATATTATATCATAAACCCATATATTTAAAAATCTGATAAATATTAGACGCATATAATTTGCAACAGTATCATTGTATTAATAATAGTAAATACTTAACATAAAAAAAAGGATATAAATAAGAGATAAAATTTTCATCAAAATTGTAGCGAAATGTTCAATAAGTTTATTATAATACGTTAAGCGATTGAAACAAACGAAACATAGTTGCACTATTTTTTGAAATTAAAACGATGGGACTTAACGCAGTTAGAATGGGCTTATTAGGCATTGCAGTAGGTTTTGATTAAACTTTTAGGTAATATAAAGTTGTTTTTTTTTTATTATTATAGTAATCTATAATCTTACTTTATTATTACATTAAATTATTATGAATAAAAAAATATTTATAGACAGGCTACTCAACAAAGATAGAGATGCTCAAAAAGAAATTATAATATCTTATAATTCCAGACTATTTACTTATTTTAAGATAAGAATAAAAGGAGAGCCTTTTTATGAGGATCTTGTTCAGGAGGTTTTTGCCTCTTTTTTTGAAGGAGTAGCTAAAGAAAAAGTTAAGGAGGATGTTTTTATTGCACCGTATATGTTTGGGATTGCTAAAAGGGTAGTTTTTAATTATTTTTACAAAAAGAAAAAAAAAGAAAATATCCAACACAGGGCAAGTGAGGAATTCAGCGTTTCTTATGATTTTATGGAAAATGCAAGACTTGATACATATGATTTTATACAATCGTTAAAAAAACATATTGAAAAACTTAAGGAGATAGATAAGATAATATTAAAAGAATTTTATTTTAAGGAGAAAACGCTTGATGAAATATCTGAACTAACAAAAAAGACAAAACATTATATTAGTGTTAGAAAAGAACGACTTTTAAAGAAATTAAGAGAAAAAATAACGGATAAGTAATAATATTGAGATATTCTTTTAAAATTTATATATAAAATTATGACAGATAAAATAGAATGCAAAGAGTTTAGCAAATTAATCATACCTTATTTATATGATAAATTAGACAAGGATGATACCGAGCTTTTTGAATTACATTATTTTTCATGTAATAAATGTTTTACAGAGTTAAAAATTGCTCAACATCTAAATTCAGGAAGAGTACAAATTAGACCTAATGTTGGACAAAGAACATTTTTATTTAAACCTGCTTTTGTAGAATAAAAGACTTTCACAACGTTATCCAATTTA
>CAYOTE010000017.1:0-17922 GCA_964406785.1 uncultured Clostridia bacterium | reverse complement strand
AAAAAGATATACAGCAAGATATACTGTACTCAACAAGGAAACTCAAACAAATAAAGTAGTAATGTTAAACCTAAAATTTTAATCCAAATCTACTGCAATACCCACTATACTCATTCTAACTGCATTAAACTCAATCACTGCATTGCAAAATAGTTAGACTATTCTTCATTTAGCTCAATCGTTTAATTTGTTATAATAAACCTTTTGGGCATTGCACTACAATTTTGATGAAAATTTCAGGTATATTTTCTATTAACTTACCTTGACTTGATGGGTTTTTGAAAAATGCAAAAATCATTCAAATCTATTGTATAAGCTTTTCCATTTTTATGACTGCTCTTTCGAAATTATTAATTGCGGCGATTATCGGTTCTGATGTCTTAAGGTCAACACCGGTTTTCTTTAATGTATTTAGAGGGTAATCGGAATTACCGGCTTTTAAAAAATTAAGATACTGCCTTTGTTCACTTAAACCGCCTGAAAGAACCTGCTCGGCAAGATCTATTGAGGCAGATATTCCCGTACTGTATTGATAAACATAGTAATTATAATAAAAATGAGGGATACCGCTCCATTCGTTTTTTATATAATCGTTTATCTCAACAATACCTGTGTCGTGTCCGTAATATAGCTTGGTTAGCTCCATATATTTTTCTTCAAGTAAGTCGGATGTTAAGGTTTGACCACTCTCTACAAGTCTATGTATCTCAAGCTCAAATTCTGCAAATAGGGTTTGTCTAAACAGTGTGCCACGTATCCCGTCAATATACTGATCAAGAATATATAATTTCAAATTACGGTCATTCGTGTTTTCTACCATATAATTTGTCAGCAGGACTTCATTGAATGTACTTGCAATTTCTGCCAAGAAAATAGGATAATCGGCAAGTTGTATCGGTTGATTATTATTTGAAAAATAGGAATGCAATGAATGTCCGAATTCATGTGCTAAGGTCGAGACAGAATCTAAGGTTCCGTTATAATTCATCAGCACAAAGGGGTGAGTGTCGTATATGCTGCCCTGTGAATATGCTCCCGAACGTTTGCCTTTATTTGCATACACGTCCATCCATCTATTGCTTAAAGCTTTTTGCAGGATATTTACATACTCATCTCCAAGAGGTGCCAGTGCATTTATAATTAACTCTTTAGCTTCGTCAATTGAGTAACTAAGATTTATTGAAGGAATTGCAGAGGCATAAATGTCCCCGTATTCAAGCTTGTCGAGTTTTAATAATTTTTTTTTAAGTTTCAAATATCTATGAAGAGGGGATAGATTGCTTTTTACTGTATCTATTAGGTTAGAATAGACACAATTATCAATTTTCTTAGGATATAGGGCAGCGGTCAGAGTATCCTTATAATTATGTACCCTTGCGTTAAAGAGGTGTTGTTTCATTGCAGAGTCTAAAAGTACGGCAAAGGTGTTTTTGTACTTTGTATGATTTATCCAGTAAGTTTTCATCACCTTTCGTCTATCGTTTTTTACCGCAGACTGTCTATGTTTTACATAATTAGCCGAATTAAGAATTATCTTCTCTTTGTTTTCTAAAAATATTTCTTCCGAAGGCATATCGACATTATCCAACATGGATGATGCTCTCTCGGCTGAGTCTGCAAATAAGCCTGTTTGAGATATTATCCATGACTTTTCTTCATTTAATATATGGTCTTTTATTCTGAATATTGAGTCAAAAAAACGTTGATAAACCGATAGTTTCGGCTCGTTTTTAATAAAATCAGCGATTTTTTTTTCACCAAGCTTTATTATTTCGGATTCAAGAAAGGACGTTTTGCCCGAGAAATCAATGAAAAGAGAATGAATTTCTCCCTTGTCTGAAATAAATATTGAATTTTCCATATCCGTATCTGAGTTTAAACTTGAATAAGCGTAGGTCTTTGTAAGAATTTGATCAATCCTTGTAAGGTGATTTAATAATTCTAAAATAGTCTTTGCATTTTTATTCCAATTCTTTTTTTTATTTTCAATTTCAGCAATCAGGGATATTGCCAATTGTTTATCTTTGTCCCATTTAGCCTTATTTTCATATATGTCTGAAACATTCCATCTTAGTTCTTCGGGTATGTCTGTTCTTTTGCTATTTGATAAATCCGGTACTTTTTTATTATCCATATTATTATCCTCTTATCCTTGTCTATAATTTAACCATTGCCCAGTCGTTTTTTTAATATATTTGTATAAATTTAAAATTATAAAACACAGTCTTGTTTAATCAGACCTATAAATTCATCATACCAGATATATTTCTTCTTGAAGTTTGGATAAGAATTTTCCTCCGTCCTTTGTTACTACAACTATCTCTTCGACTGTTGCCGTTCCGTAACCTTCAATTCTAACTCTTGGCTCAAGTGTATATATTTGATTTTCCTCTATCTTCATATAGGGCTGATTTCCGTATCTTTCCCATTCAGGGCATAAATTCCCACCACCGTCGTGAGGTGCTCTGCCTACTTGATGTCCGAGAGCATGAGGATACTCATCATAACCTCTGTCCGTTATTACCTTTCTTGAAATGGCATCTATCACTCTACCCTCGACACCCGGTTTTAAAGCCTTTGCAGATTCAATTATTGCATCTCTAACAGCTTCAAAACCTCTTATAACTTCCGGCGGTGCTTGTGTTTCTCCGTCTTTGAGGATATACCATGTTTCCTGTAAATCAGAACAATACTCGTCAATTCTGAGTCCGAAATCCATATTTAGTACATCGCCCTTCTTTATTAATTTATTTGTCGGTCCGGTGTGAGCCTCACCCTCATCGGGCATTCCTGTAAATACAGATGGACACATTTCTAACTCCCATGCCGGTTCATAGTTTAATTCATTCATCCACTCAACCATTTTATCATGGACTTCTTTTTCAGATATGCCTGCCTTGATGAATTTACCTATTCTATCGTAGAGCTTTTCTGTCTCTCTTATGGCATTTGTTATTTTTTTTATTTCGGTTTCCGATTTCCTTCCTCTTAATGCTGATAAAATACCTTCGGATGAGACAAAACTATTGCTATACTTTGTCCCTCTAAAGTATGACTGTAAGGTCATAAAGAGACCGTGTGTCAATCCGTCTGCCATTACATTATTTTCGGAATAATTAATGGCAATGGTTTTTGGTGATTTACTGTCAACGTATTTTAATAAATCTTCCTTTATCGATTTTAAATAAGGTATAACTTGCTTATAATTATCTTTTTTTTCATAATTAGCTGCATCAAGATTTCCTATGATAGCAGCACTATCACCGTCTCTTGTAATAATAAATGCCGAATGCCAAGTGTAGCCGGCACCAATTATCATATCTGCTGCCGGATCATGAATTGTATGAGACTCTCTCCCGAAGGTTAACCACATATCAATATCCAACTCATTAAGAATCTTAACAGCCTGACTAATTTTTTCTTTATACATAATATTCTCCTCTTTTACCATACTTCACAAATAATACAACCCAAAAGCCATAGCTGTCAATAGTTAAAAACAAATTAATATTCAGACCTTAATCGGAAGGAATTTTTATGAATTGTGCAGCTATTAGAGATATTACGCCTATAATTGCTCCTATGAAAAAAGTTATTCTATAATCTGTTTTCCAAAGCATTCCGCCGATGACGGGAAAGAATACTGCGGTAATATGATTTATTGTAAAACTTACAGCCATTGACGGAGCAATATCTTTAGGATCACCCGTTTTTTGAAAATAAGACTTTATTCCAATTGAGAAATTAAAAAATATATGGTCTAAAATATACAGGACTCCAACCATTAAAGGTGTTTGTACGAATGCGTATGCTATAAATATAAAAACCAGACTTGTATATTCAAGAGAGAGTACCTTTCGCTCTCCGAATTTGTTGATTGCCTTAGCAATTAAGGGTGTTAAAAAGTAATTTATAATATTATTAATTACGAATAGGATGGTAATAAGACTGACTGAATAATGAAATTTTTTGACAAGTAAAAAAACCGCAAATACTACAAAAATTTGCCTTCTTGCACCTGATAATAAATTTAACAGGTAAAATAAAAAGTATTTTTTTTTTAATATCATTTTTTTATGTTGTCTTGGTAGTGTGCTGTCAGATGGGTCGATAAAAAAAGATTTAATAGCAGCGAGAATTACTATAATTCCTATTATAAGAAATACCATTGTATAGGATATGTACTTTGATATTATCAAAATTGATAATCCGACTCCTATATTTGTGAGTGCCGAAATACTTTTGAGTCTTCCGAGAACCGTAACCGCTGACTTTTTGTCAAAGTGTTGGAGAGTAAGTGATTGATTGGTTGTTTCAAAATAATGAAATCCCGTTGACATTATAAAGGTGGTAATTAATAAGCCTGTAATGTTTTGAAAAAAACCTACGGAGGCAATTCCAATACCTAAAATCAAGACGGATATTGACGATAATTTATGTTCTTTTACAAGTAATAGTATAAAAACAACAAGTAATGCTAAAAAGCCTGGTATTTCTCTGACTGACTGTACAATACCTATCCAAAGTCCGTCTATATGAATTTTTTCAACGGCATAATTATTGAAAATAGTACGCCATCCTTGAAGTCCTAAGGAAGATGCGATTGTTAATAATAATAAAAATTTATAAATTGTTTTCTTTCTGTATTCGATGTATTTCATTTCGTATTATAACAGTTATTGATGTATTTTAACAGCAATTGGTCCTTTGCTAAAATTTCAACAAAAACCTATTGCAATGCCCAATAAGTTCATTCTAATTTAATTAAACTTAAATAAAATAGTGCATATTCTTATTCGTCTTAATGTCTTAGCCCGTCATTTAATTAAGAGTCTTGGACCTTTTTCTACAATTTTGATGAAAATTTCAGACTTTTTGAAGGTTGGTTATTTATTCTGTGCAAAAATAAAATCTTGATTTTGTAGGGGAATTTGATAAAAAAATTAATATTAAGATTTTATTATTATTTTTTTTAATGTATAATGCTTGTATGATGGGCAACGAAGACACGCATGATAATATTCTTTCTCAGGAAGAGATTGATAAACTTTCAGGAGATGTATCTAATGATTCCGATTCTCAAAATGAGGATAAAAATATAAATATATCCAGTATGCTTTCACAGGATGAGATAGATGCTGTTGCCGGAAACTTGGATGAATTGTCCTCAATGAATGATAATAATACGGATGTAACCGGTCAAGAGAGTAAATCCCTTGATACCAAAGAGGACAAAGAGGACAAAGAAGACAAAGAAGCTCCTATATTACTCTCACAGGACGATTTGGATAAATTGGAAATGGAAAATATCGATGAGGATAAAAAAGAAGAGAGAGAAGAAAAGACTGACAAAGAGTCTGATGTACAAAACGATATAAGTAGTACGGATAACAATACTAATGATGATTCGAATGGTTCTAATGACTTGGATAATAAGGACAAAGATAAAGATAGTACAAAAAAAAGTCTAAAGAGTAAGAAAAAGTTTATAATAGCGTTCATTGTTATTATTATTTTATTTATAATCGGTTATTTTATGAGAGAATTTTTTATTCTCGATAAGAAAGAAAATTTAACGAAAAATGAGGAACTTGCAAATAACGAGGAAGTATTTATTGATAATAAGAGTAATGTTAAAGACAAGAAGAATAGGGTTAAAAAAAGTACAAAAGTATCAAAAATCAAGCCTTATCAAAATATAAGAAAAGGAATAAGTCTGTTCTTTACGGTGTATAATAAGAAAAAGAATATGGAGGACGTAGTAATGAAATCCGAAGAGCTCATTGTTGCTCATGATATGGATATATCCGAAGAAAAACTAAAAATATGTCTTGCCTTTGATTTAACCGCATCATTGATAGAGACTGATATTGCAAAAAAAAACAAACGAGCTACGAATAAATACTTCCAATTTGAAAAGATGAATAAGAGATATAAAAAAAGACTTACCAATGCAGGATATAATAGTAACGAGGCAGATAAATTAATATTAAAATGGGGGAAGAAAACAATTGAATTCCTAAAAGAAAAATTTAAACAAGATTCAAAATTATTAAAAAAAAATCAGACTTAAGAAATTCTTTAGGAAATATTAGGAAATATAAATTAGAAGATAAGGATGATCTAATTATTTAAAAAGGAGAAGGTATGAGACAAAGACGGATATTTTTAATGGTATTAATTGGCTTTATATTCTTTAGCATTTCTGCTTATTCGGAAGATACGACAGAAGATGTGGGAAAAAACACGAATGCAACAAAATATGTAAAAAAAATGGATGAGCTGTACAGGAGTACTTCGAGCTATGCCGAAATAATAATGAACATTGAGACACCAAATTGGAAAAGAAGTTTAAGAATAAAATCATGGAGTCTTGGAGAAAAAAAAACTTTTCTAAGAATTTTGGAACCTAAAAAAGAGAGAGGAATTGCAACTTTGAAAATAGGGAATAAGATGTGGAATTACTTGCCCAAGATTGATAAAATAATGAAAATTCCTCCGTCAATGATGATGAGTTCATGGATGGGCTCTGACTTTACGAATGATGATTTTGTAAAGATGTACACCTTTGTTGAGGATTATAATTTTAAAATAATAGAGAATATGGGAAAAAACAAAAACAATAATGTTATCTATATTGAATGTATTCCAAAAACAGGAAGACCAATAGTATGGGGTAAGCGAATACTTGCCATATATAAAGACTCAAGCCTTCCGCTCTGGGAAAAATTTTATGACGGAAAGGGCAAGGTTGTTAGAGAAATGATATATAAAGATATAAAAAAATTCGGTGATAAAGAAATACCTACGGTAATTGAGCTTATTTCAACTTCAAAGAAAGGTAATAAAACAATTATTATATATACCGATGCGAAATTTAATATAGATATTGATAAAAAGATATTTTCAAGAAAAAACTTAAGAAAGAGAATTTAAAATGATTTTTAAAATTGCATTTAGAAATATTTTCAGACAAAGACGCAGAACAATACTAACTGCACTCAGTATGCTCAGCGGTTTCGTACTTTCTGCATTTTTTATAGGTTTTTCAGATGGCTCTTACAGTAATATTATTAATATGTTTACAAGAAATAAAACAGGACATATTCAAATACATCAAAAAAACTATCTTGACAATCCTTCAATTTATAAATCAATAAAAAATTATAAAAAAATATTTCAAAAATTAGATAATATTGAAAAGATTGAGGCTTATGCTCCGAGAATATATACATCGGGCTTAGTCTCGGTAAGAGATAAGAGTGCAGGAGCAAGGGTCATAGGAATTAATCCGATTTATGAAAATAACACCACAAATTTTAATAAAAATATTATGCAGGGTGGTGTTCCCTTATCGTCAAAACATCTTAAGCAGGTATTGATAGGTGTAGGTCTTTCAAAGTTATTAAAGGCAAAGATAAAAGACGATATTATTCTTGTTTCTCAGGGAGCCGAGGGTGAAATTGCCTATGATATATTTGAAATTGTCGGAATTATTGACAGTGGAGATGAGCTTGGCGATAAGATGTCATTTTATATGAATATCAAAGAGGCTGATGAATTGTTTTCTTTGAAGGGGAAAATTCACGAGATTGCCATAAATACAAACTCAATAAAGCAGGTTGAGGGTGTAAGAAAATTAATCAATGAAAAATTACAAAATAAAAATCTTCAAGTCGCTACATGGAAAGAATTTGCAAAATCATTTTACGACGCAATGAAAGCGGATCAGGCAGGTATGTGGATAATGTTGCTAATTATTGTATTAATTGTTGCCATAGGTGTATTAAATACGGTTCTTATGTCTGTATTGGAAAGGACGAGAGAATACGGAGTATTAAAGGCTATTGGCACAAAACCCTCACAAATATTTAATCTTGTTTTAATAGAAGTTAATATAATTGCAATCTTTAGTATAATTATTGGGGCAGGTATTGCTTTTATACTTAACTCATTAATGGCAAATTACGGTTATACAATTCCCGACCCCATATCTTACGGTGGTATGATGTTTGAAACTATGAAGGGTGAAGTTAATTCAAGAAGCTTTGTGATACCGGCTATTACAATTCTATTTACGGCTTCTTTTGTTGGCTTTTTTCCGGCGTTAAGAGCTGCAAGAATTGATCCTGCAAAGTCCATGAGGTCATTTTAGGAGGATATATGAAGTTTTATATAAAGTTAGCATGGAGAAATATATTTAGAAATAAACGAAGAACTCTTATTGCATCAATAGCGATAGGAATAGGACTTGCCGCACTTATCGTAACAGATGCCTTTATGGTTGGTATGAGAAAAAATATGATAATGTCAATAACCTCTTCTTTTCTCGGACAAGCACAAATTCACAGAAAGGGTTTTAGAGATGAGTTTGATATAGACAAGACAATTGCCAATCAAAATATGGTAATAAAAAAATTAAAGGATAGCAATTTAATATATAAATATTCTAAGAGAAGTATTACCATGGGTATAATTAAATCACCGGAAGAGATAAATCCTATAGCACTGTACGGAATAGAGCCTGAACTTGAAAAAAATATTTCAAAGATAGACGATGCTGTAAAAACGGGTCAGGGAACATTTCTTGATGGCAATAAACAGACGGATATTATAATAGGCTCAAAATTGGCAGAAAAACTCAAGGTCGGTCTTGGAGACAGGGTTATAATTACAGCAAACGGAATAAAAAGAACTGTGAAAAAGCCTGTAAAAAAAAACAATACAACAGTTGATGAAGAAGAGATGTTAGATGAGGACGAGGGACCGGTTGAGGAAGCCTTCTATATTTCGGGTATATACAAGTTTAACATTAAAGAAATGGACTCGGGAATGGCTTTTATAAGGTTGGAAAAGGCACAAAAATTATTAAATCTTGGGAATAATATTCATGAGATTGCGATTAAATTTGTGAACATAAAAGATTCCACAAATAAAGATTTGTCGATATGGAAAAATATCTCATCAAAAAAAAATGAATTTGTTAGTTGGGACGAACTTTTACCTCAACTGAGAGCAATGTTTGAAATGACAAATATAAGTCTGTTTGTAACGGCAATAATTTTATTTTCTATGATAACCTTTGGTATTATTAATACATTATTTATGTCTCTATTTGAAAGAATGTTTGAATTCGGTGTATTAAGAGCAATTGGAACAAGAGTTTCGGGAATAAGAAAATTATTATTATTTGAAGCTGGTGCATTATCAATTGTAAGTATAATAATAGGTATTATATTAGGCTCTATTGCAATATACATATTGTCAAAAACAGGAATAGATTATAGGGGCATTGAAGTTGGCGGTGCAACGATAAGCGATTTGCTGTATCCGGTATTCAAGCTCAGACAATTTGTAATTTATCCATTTGGAGTATTTATATTTACACTAATTGTCGGAATGTATCCCGCATACGTAGCGGGAAAAATGTCTATAACAAAGGCATTAAAAAAAAGTTTATAGGAGAAAGTTAAGATGAAAAATAATGAAATAATTAAAGCCCGTAATGTTAAAAAAACATATAATAGTAATGGAATAGAGGTATTTGCCGTAAGAGGTATAGATTTGACTCTTAATGAAGGAGAATTTACAGCCATAGTCGGACCTTCCGGAAGTGGGAAAACTACATTTTTAAATACAATATCCGGTCTTGACACGCCTACCGAAGGTGATATTTGGTTAAACGGCAAAGAACTAAGCAAGATGAGCGGTAAAGAATTATCCGATATGAGACGAGACAATATAGGCTTTATTTTTCAGTCATATAATCTGATTCCCGTATTAACCGTTGAGGAAAATATAGAGTATATAATGATGTTACAGGGTATTAAAATTGAACAGAGAAGACGGAGAATAAAGGAGATACTCGAAGAGGTTGAATTACAAGGATTTGAAAAAAGATTTCCTCCCCAATTATCCGGTGGTCAGCAACAAAGGGTTGCAGTCGCAAGAGCAATGGTTTCAAACCCAAAATTGATACTGGCTGACGAGCCAACTGCCAATCTTGATTCAAAAACAAGTAATAACCTATTAGATATGATGAAAAAATTAAACAAGGAAACAAATATGACATTCTTATTTTCTACTCACGATCCCCTAATAATGGAAAAGGCAGACAGAGTCATATCGTTAAAGGACGGTATGATAGAAAGCGATATAGTTAAATCTTAAAAAAGATATAGGTAGATAGGTAAAAATATGAAACGAAAAATGTTTTTTGGAATAATATGTTTGATATTGGTATTCAATTCGTTCGGGAAAACAGATATAAGTTTCAATGGGTATTATAAATCCTTTATGTCGGTTTTTTGCTTACCCGAAGAGATGTCGGAGATGTTTGACATTAATAAAAGCATAGGTGCGGTAAGTAATAGTATAAGATTTAGAGCAATGATAAACTTTAACTCTCATATTAGTTTGGAAGCCGCTTATAATATTAATCCTACGGTTAAATCGCCTGTCCTGTTTTCATCTTCAAATTTTTTCAATACTAAGCTTGACTCAGCATACAGGCTTACCGATATAGATGACTTACTCTACCCAACTAAGCCGGATACAAATACAAACTTTGGTATATATCAAAATATTGACAGATTATTCCTATCTATTCAAACTGATTTTGCAGATATTTCCATAGGAAGACAACCTATCTCCTGGGGAAGTGCAAGGTTTATAAATCCTACGGATATCTTATCTCCATTCACATATAATGAATTGGATAAAGAGGAAAAAAGAGGTATTGATGCAATAAGAATAAGAATGCCGATAGGTGATATGGGAGAGCTTGATTTTGGCTATGTTATTAATGAAGATATGAAAATAAAAACTAATGCTGTTTTTATCAGGGGAAAAACGCAATTATTTGACTCGGATATTTCTGTTTCGTTGATAAAATTTTATCAAAATATGATGATTGGTGCCGATATATCAGGCTCTATTAGAGGAGCCGGTTTTTGGGTAGAGGGAGCTTATGTTTTATCATCTATTTTTGGCAACTCACGTATCAATGAAAAAGAAGTAAAACTAAAAAATTATTTCAGGCTATCCGCAGGGCTTGAGTATAATTTTTCAGATAAACTATACGCCTTTACCGAATATCATTTTAACTCATTGGGAGAAAATACTCCTGCCAATTATTTATCAATTACTCATACTCAAGAATTTAAAGAAGGAGCAATATATCTTGCAGGTAAACATTATCTTAATATTGGAATAACATACACAATAAGCCCTCTGATGCCATTAAACGGAATAATTATTTATAATCTCAAAGACAATTCGTTTATACTTTCGCCAAGCATAGATTATAATATAGCTCAAAATATATACGTAGCAATTGGAGGTTATTTTGCAATAGGAAAAAGGGCTTCCGTATTACCAAATTTACTGCAAAATGTACAAAAAACACCCCTTATTATCCCAAATTCAGAATTTGGATTCTCCCCAACGATACTATACTCATCATTCAGAATTTATTTTTAACTTTACATGCAATCTGTAGCCTAAAATTTTAATCAAACTCCACTGTAATGTTCAATAAAACCATTCTAAATGCATTAAGTACAATCTCCTTCATTGCAAAATAGTGTAACTATGTCTTATTTATCTCAATAGCTTAACTTGTTATAATAAATTTTTGGGGCATTTTGCTACAATCTTTATGAAAATTTTAGGTGTAGAATAATTTGCAAATGTTCCAATTTACTATATAATAGGTATTTGTAATTAGGAAGGCATTAATGAGAAACCGTTTGATTGTTCTTTTATACTATTAACCCTGAGAAGTGGTTACGTAGGGAAGTAAAAAAGAATAAGAAAAGAATGAAATTGAAACAGGAAAGAGGAGACGACAGGGAATTGTAGAAATACTTAGAGATACTGTTTGTGTAATTAAATGAAAAGATTTTTTGAACTTCAAGATAAAATACTGAGTTATTACGATAAGGCTAATATTGATTTACTGAAGAGAGCTTACCTCGTTGCAACACAGGCTCATATAGGACAAACACGAGCAACGAATGAACCTTATATAATTCATCCGCTTGCCGTTGCAAGTACTCTTCTCGATATGCGATTGGATGAAATATCAATTGCGGCAGCTCTATTGCACGATGTTGTTGAGGATAATAAGGACTATACCGTTGAAAAAATTGAAAAGATGTTTGGTAAGGAAATTGCAAGAATTGTCGAGGGTGTAACAAAGATTTCAAAAATATCAACAGTCGATGCAGACATAGCAAAGGCTGAAACTATAAAAAAGATGATTATTGCAATGACTGACGATATTAGGGTCATTTTGATAAAATTAGCGGACAGGCTTCATAATATAAAGACATTAGGGCCCTTGAGACCGGATAAAAAGAAACGAATAGCCATTGAAACATTGGAAATTTATGCACCGATAGCGTATAGATTGGGGATGGGGCATATAAAGTATCAATTGGAAAATTATGCCTTTCCTCATGCCTATCCCGAGAGTTATTTGAATATAAAAGAGGCAATAGGGGATAAGGAAGATTGGGCAAAGGAGCAATTAGAAAATATGCGTGGTGAATTACAGGCAATATTGGATAAAAACTCCATAAAGGGAACGATCGTTTATCGAATAAAACGTGAAATATCTATTTATAGGAAATTAATTAAACAGGATATAGAGTTAAGTCGTGTATATGATTTATTGGCCTTACGCATTATTCTTAAGTCTGTAGAGGATTGTTATGTCGTTATGGGTGAAATTCATCAGAGATGGCAACATATTCCTTCAAGATTTCATGATTTTATAAGTCATTCCAAGGCAAATGGTTATCAATCTATTCATACGACAATAATGCCCGATAAAAATGTTAAGTTTGAAATTCAGATAAGAACGGAGGAGATGCATAGAATTGCAGAACACGGAATTGCTGCACATTGGAAGTATAAGGAGGGAATAAGCTTTCTTGAAAACGATGCGAGACTTGAATGGTTTAGGGATATGATTACCATTCATAAACATAATCGTAATCCGCTTGATTTTATAAAGTTGGTAAAGGATGATTTAACTCCCAATGAAATATATGTTTTCTCACCCAAGGGAAAGGTTTTTAATCTCAATATGGGGGCAACTGCAATTGATTTTGCCTATGCGGTTCATACGGAAGTTGGTGAACATTGTGCAGGAGCAATTGTAAATGAAAAATTAGTACCTATAAGGCAAAAATTAAATTCCGGAGATATTGTTGAGATTCTTACGAAGAACAGTTCTAAGCCAAGTGCCGATTGGTTAAAATCCGTTGTAACTAATAGAGCAATAAAAAAGATAAGCTCATTTATTCAAAAACGAGAGAATGAAATTGCCATTGCCAAGGGGAAAAAAATATGGTCTCGGGCACTAAGAGAAATAAAGAAAAAGTATAAGGTTAAATGTTCGGAACAGGATTTAAGAACTAAGATTAAAGTTTTGCATTATTCTGATTTTGAGTCTTTTTTTAAAGATATCGGAACAGGTAAGAGGACCTTGGATAAAAAGAATTTAAAGATACTCTTTCCTAAATTTGTTGTTGATGAGGTAAAGATAAAAAAGAAAGAGCTTAAAAAGGATAACTCAATTTATAAATTAATAAGTATTGACGGATATAAGGATATTGATTTTTCGTTTGCAAAATGTTGCAATCCTATAAAGGGTGAGTCTATTATAGGATATATTACCATGAATAGGGGAATTAGTGTTCATAGGGAAAGTTGTAGAAACGTGAAGAGAATTGTTGATTCTAAACTAATTGATGTTAGTTGGAATGACAGTGCTGATTATATGTATCTTGTAAATTATGATTTTATTGTATTGGATAAGCCGGGAATACTTAATGCTCTTTCTAAGGTTACAACGGAGCATAACTCTAATATAAGAAAGATTCTTAATGAAAAATACAATCAAAATTTCAGCAGAATATCTCTGTCTTTTGAAGTAAAAAATGTTGAGCAATTAAATAGTATTATTAATGAATTTAAAAAAATTAACGACGTATATAAAATCTTAAAGAAGAGAAAGTAAATTATTAATTCAAAAACTTCAAGTTAATATATAAGATAATTAAATAATTAGTCATATTGAATTTCACAAAGTATGCGAAAAATAAAAAACTTAGCTTCCCTAAAAAATTTGTGGGTCAATTTGTTCCATGGCAAGTCAGCAAGTGTGTGATATAACTGTGTTTCTGTAGCATCAAAAGTGCGAAATTCATAAGATTTTGAAATATTTACCCACAAATTATTTTATAGACCCTATTTTTTTAATTATGACATTTATCTTTTTCTCATTAATTTATCCTAATGTACCTCTTACAATATTGTCAGAAGTTACAAATCCAACTGGTTTAATTGTAACTAAGAGATACATATATGTTATAGAAAAATATAAAATAAATATTTACAATAAACAAAATTATAAATTTATTAAAAGTTTTGGAAAAAAAGGTCAGGGACCTAAAGAATTTCCCTTTCAAATAGGAGTTTTTTATTATAATAAAAAACTTATTGTTAATGCACATTATAAAGTGCTTTGGTTTACAGAAGAGGGACATTATATAAAAGAAAAAAAAATGAAAGAGGTACGCTTAAGTTAATACCAATTAAAAATGGATATATTAAAGCAACTATAGGATTTCATAGAGACGATTTTGTTTCGAACAAATTAGGTCTTTATGATAGTAATATTATACTCAAAAAAACATTGCATTATAAGAAAAATAAAATCAACACTGAACGTATTAAAAGCGAAATACAAAATATGGGAGGTCACATTTCTTTTATAGCAGATACAACCAATATTATAATCGCTGATCCTACAAACAAACCGATAATAAAAATATTTGACCATAATGGAAAACTTGTAAATAAAATTGTTCATAATTACCCAAAAAACATAATTACAGATAGTTTTAAAAAAATATTTATTGAAAATAGAATTCAAAATACATCAAATAAAGATATGAAAGATTATTTAAAACAAACAAAAAACAGTTTTCCAAAATATTTTCCACCCTTTGCTCATGTTTTTACATCAAAAAAAACAATTTATGTATTCAGGTATATGACTGATTTTTATAAATATGAAGTTTGGGCTATGACTAAACGTGGAGAAATAAAGAAAAAATTATAATAGATAAAGCAAAATGTTACTGGATTGATAACGGCGTCTATTATTATATTTTAGAAAATGAAGATAATGAGGAATGGGTACTGTATTCACAACAAATTATAAAATTTTAGGTTAAAGTTAGAAATTAATCGGTGAAGATTGAACTTAACGCATAAAGAGGTATGTCCATTATTTTTGCTTCTCTGTTAAATTTGGAAAGGCTTGCCCTGATTAACAAATTCGGCGAAAATAATTTGTCGTATATTTTAAGGCTTTTTGCCTTTAAATTTATTCCGGATTTTACCTCTATCGGATAAATATTATCATTATACTCTACTATTAAATCAATTTCAGCCTTGTTTTCATTACTCCAATAATAAGGTGTTAAACTCTGTCTTATTTCCTGAAAAACAAAATTTTCAACCAACGAACCTTTAAAATGAGTAAATAATTCATCTTTAAAAATTATTGATTTTTGTGATAATTTTGTGATTGCTCCGAGTAGTCCTACATCTAATAAATATATTTTAAATTGAGGTTTTACATAAGCCGATAATGGAATTAAGGAACGAGATATATTTTGTATTTTAATTATTAAACCTGCATCAATTAGCCATTGCAAGGATATCTCATAATCTCTTGCTCTTGCAGATGATTTAATTGCCGAAAAGATAAATGTTTTATTTTCTTTCCCTAAATGCAAGGGGATTGAATCCCAAATCTGCCTTATCTTTATTGCTTCACTCTTTGTCGTATGTTTTGAAAAATCGTTCAAATATGTTTCAATTAATTCTCTCTGTATTATTCTAACTCTATTAAAATCCCTGTTTTTAATATAATCTGCAATGACTTCAGGCATTCCACCTATAAAATAGTATAATTTTAATATTTCAATAAAATTATCATGAAAAGTATTGAAATCTTCAGGCATTATACTTAAATTTGTAGGAAGAGTTTCAAGGAGATTTTTCTTACCGAGAGCAATGAGGAATTCTTTAAATGAAAAGGGATACATATCTAAAAAATTAACCTTGCCGACAGGAAAAGAAGTTTTACCCGCAAGAACTATTCCGAGCATTGAACCTGCTGTTGCAATATGGTACTCATTCTTATATTCGTTAAAATATTTTAGAGATTTTAATATATTCGGGGCTTCTTGAATCTCATCAAAAATTATTAAGTTTCTTTCAGGAATTATTTTTTTCCCCGTATATATACCGATTGTTTCAATTATTTTATCAACAGACATATCCTTATTTAGAATTTTTACAAGCTCACCGTCTTTTTCAAAATTTATATAAATATAATCACTATACTCTTTTTTTGCAAATTCTTTTAATATATAGGTCTTTCCAATTTGTCTTGCACCTCTTAAAACAAGTGGCTTTCGTCTATCGGAGGCTTTCCATTCTAATAATTTTTTGTATATTGCCCTTTCCATAAAGATAATATACAATAAAATAAAATATAATTCAAGAAATTTCACAAAATCCGCACGAAAAAATAAAAAAATTTCACAAAATCTACACGAATATTTGGAAATATTTCACAAAATCCGCACGAAAAACGTAATACCTGGGATTTTAAGACAAACTATGGAGGCTTAATTTTATTTAAAATTAAATCAATCCCGTTAGAAACTTTGATAATGAGATAACTCTAATTCCGGATTTAACAAAGTCAATGCCTTCTTGGTTTACTACCTGATAATTAAAGGGAATTTTCAAACGCTCTTTGAAATATAACAAATTTTTGGATAATTTTTTATCATTTAATTTAACTTCAACCGAAAACCATGGATCGTCATTATTTGTAATTAAAAAATCAACTTCTCTCGAATTTATATCTCTTAAATAGAATAATTTCACATCAAATCCTTCTGTTTCTTTTAAAAAATAAATTAGTTTTAATAGATGAACCGCAATCAAATTTTCTGTTCGAGGTCCATCATCTTTAATTGTTGACCAATCCCATAGATATAATTTTTTCTCTTTCTTAACCGATTTTATTGTATTTTTATTAAACGGTGGAATTCTGAAACAATAGTAAAAGTTTTCTAATACTTCAATCCAATTGCTAACGGTTCTAAAATTTAATTGCAAATCATTTGCAATAGAATTAATAGATAAAATTGATGAAATTTTTGTTTTTAAAATCTCGGTTAATAATAATAAATTACCAATATCTCTTAATAATGTTAAATCTCTAATATCTTCATTTAGTAATCTATCAATCTTATTCATAATCCAACGCCTATGAAATTTATCATTTGATTTTAAAAGAGGTTCGGGAAATCCTCCAAATTTAAGAAGCTCATTTAAGGAAGAATGTTTTAACGTTTTAAAAATAAGTTCATCTCTCGGAATTATTACATTATTTATCCCTTCAATCTCAGTAAGTGAAAATGGAAATAAGGTGTAATAATAATATCTTCCCTGTAAAGAATCTCCACCTCTCCTAAAAATGTTTAACCTTGCACTTCCCGTTAAAATAAAATTGAATTTTTCTTTATTGATATCATATTCACCTTTAATCCAAGATTTCCATTTAGAATATTTATGAAACTCATCAAGGATTATTAATTCCGAATCATAGTTCCATTCAGAATTTAAAGCTTTTAATCTACTTTTGATATTATCCCAATTGTAATATGAGAAATTATACCTGCTACCTATAATATCTTTTGCAAAAGTTGTTTTTCCAACTTGTCGAGGACCACCAATAAATACCATTTTTTCATCTAAATCTTCCAATGTATTATTAAGCAAATATCTGGACTTTTTCATAATATAAATTATACACACATA
>CAYOTE010000016.1:0-18282 GCA_964406785.1 uncultured Clostridia bacterium | reverse complement strand
AATTCAAAATACAATTCAAAATACAATTCAAAACATAAAGACAGGTGGGAAGAGAGAGTAAAGCCGATTTCACGAAGAGCCGAGTCAAGATTGCTTTATAAGAGATGGATAAAGAGAAATAGAGCATTGACAGATAAATTATCCAATGGAAGGTTGGGATATGTCCATGTAAGCAGTATGAGTGATTCAAGTTATAGGACGGTAATCGAAGAGGTGCTTGGAAAGTATGTCAACAAAGAGGCAATTATTATTGATACGAGGTTTAACGGTGGGGGAGATCTTGTTGATGACCTTACAAATTTTTTGAGTGGAAAACGATATATGGACTTTATCCCGCCTAATAATAAGGTGATAGGTTTTGAACCTCAGATGAGATGGACTAAACCTTCTATTGTTATTGCAAGTGAAGGGAATTATTCGGATGCACATTGTTTTGCCTGGGCATATAAGAAAATGGGACTGGGTAAGGTTATAGGTATGCCGGTAGCCGGGACATGTACCTTTGTTTGGTGGGAAACTTTGATGAACAAGAATGTTTTTTTTGGTATCCCTAATATGGGTATTAAGGATGACGGAGGGAATTATCTTGAAAATTGTCAGTTAGAGCCTGATATCAAGATTGATAATACGCCGGAAGATTTAGTGAAAGGAAAGGATAGACAACTTGAAACAGCTATTAAAATTTTATTGAAAGATATAGATAAGGGAGGGAAAAATGACTGATTTTACAAAAATTAAAAAAAATATTATTGGGAATGATGTTGAATATGACTTTGCATATGGAAAGAAAAAAATTGTCTATGCCGATTGGACGGCAAGCGGACGATTATATAAGCCTATTGAAGAATTTATTTCAAACGAATTAGGACCATTTGTTGCCAATACTCATACTGAGACAACCGTTACCGGAACAAGAATGACAAAGGCATATCATCAGGCACAGAAGATAATAAAAAATCATGTGAATGCAAGTGAGGATGATGTATTGATTTCAGCCGGTTTTGGAATGACAGCGGTTATTAATAAATTACAGAGAATTCTCGGATTAAGGGTGCCTGAACAGTTTTGTACTATGGAACGTTGTGAAGATAAAGAAAAGCCTCTTGTTATTATTACTCATATGGAGCATCACTCAAATCAAACTACATGGAATGAATGTTATTGTGATGTTGAAATTATAAATCGTAAGGATGACGGCTTACCTGATTTAGAGCATCTTGAAGAGATATTAAAAAACAATAAGAACAGAAAAACTAAGATAGGTTCGTTTTCAGCCTGTTCAAATGTCACCGGAATAATAACTCCCTTTCATAAAATGGCTAAGTTAATGCACAAACACGGAGGCCTATGTTTTATAGATTTTGCGGCTTCGGCACCGTATTTTAAAATAGATATGCATCCGAAAGATAAAATGGAAGCTCTTGATGCAATATTTTTCTCTCCTCATAAATTTCTCGGTGGTCCCGGTTCATCAGGCGTTATGGTATTTCATAAAGAACTTTATCAGAATAAGGTCCCGGATCATCCGGGCGGTGGGACTGTACTATGGACAAATCCATGGGGAAAGCAGGAGTATTTTTCTAATATTGAGGTTAGAGAGGACGGTGGAACTCCGGGCTTTTTACAAACTATTAAAACGGCATTATCCGTGCTATTAAAAGAGGAAATGGGAATTGAAAATATTTTAAAAAAAGAAGAAGAGCTGAAAGATAGACTTGTATCGAAATTAAATGCTCATCAATTTGTTGAAATATTAGAAAAACAACAGATGAACAGACTTGCAATTGTTTCTTTTTATTCAAGGGAACTTCATCATAACCTGATTGTAAAACTTTTAAATGACAGGTTTGGTATTCAAACAAGAGGAGGGTGCTCTTGTGCCGGTACTTACGGTCATATTTTAATGAATATAGATGAAATGACATCAAATAAAATAACTACACTTTTACATAAGGGTGATTTGAGTAAAAAACCGGGATGGGTAAGGATATCTTTACATCCTACAATGACATTTGAAGAGGTTGATTATATTGCCGATGCCGTAACACAGGTTATTGATAATTATGAAGAATGGGAAAAGGATTATGTTTTTTCTACTGAAAATGCAGAGTTTTATTTAAAAGATAATAAAAAGGATGAATTTAATTTAAAGAATGAATATTTAAAATAAATATGAAACTTTTTTTGTGATTATTGCATCTTAAGTGTATGCTTGTACTAAAAGAGGCTTATGTCGGAACTGGTTGAGAGATTAAAGAGTAAAGATGAGGATGCGTTTAAGGAATTGATGACTGCTTATAAGGTTCCGTTGTTTAGGTATATAAGAACTATGGTTAGAAATAATGAATTGGCAGAAGAGTTAACGCAGGATACCTTTGTTAAAGTTTATTTCAAGATAGGCAGTATGAGAACGGATAATCTTAAGAGTTGGATATATACGATTGCTACAAATTTAGTCAGAAGTGAGTTTAGAAAGAAGAGAATAAGAGAGTTTTTTTCTCTGTCTGATATTAATGAGGCTGAGATAAGTTATACCGAGTCTGACGATGAGAAGACACTTGTGTGGAGGCTTATTGCACATTTGCCGGAAAAGTATAAAACTCCGGTTATTATGAAGGAGATAAACGGGTTTACATTTGAAGAAATATCGGATGTGTTAAAGAAGCCCGTAGGCACGATAAAGACTCTTGTTTTTAGAGGTAAGGCTAAGATGAAAGAAAAATATGAAGTGCTGAAATTCGGGGTGGTCAAGTGATTTTAATTAAATTTAGGTAAAGGAGGGAATATGGGTGGTTTTGAAGAATTATTAAGCAATGTATCAAAGGACGAGTTGTCTGTACCTATTCCGTCAAAGCTTGATTTAAACGACTCTTTGGAAGATATCGTATTTAAAAAAATTATTAATAAAAAACAACAATTTAAAAGAAATATTGCCATATTTATAATATTTATGCTTTTTGGTGCCTTTTTCGGATATTTAATTATTAATAATGCGAGCATAAGAAACGATAAAACGACGGCTGTACATATGCTTGCTAATAGTACGGATACTACGAATATAAAATCAAAAGAGAAAAAAGAAATATGGGCATCTGACGATGTTTACTTTTCTACCTACGATGACAATGCAAGTTATGCTATTGAGCAAGTTTCTATGACTGATGATGAATCGGATAAAGAGTTTTAGGATACCTTCTTATGGTTGTTTGATTTATTGCTATCCTTTTTAGATTCTGATTTTACTGCGGTCTTTTCTTTATCCTTGGCAATTTTTACGTCCTCAGACTTTTTAGTTTCAGACGGTTTTATATTCTTATTTACAGTTTCTTTTTTCTTGTTATTTTTCTGATAATCCGTAATATACCAACCGCCACCTTTAAATGTAAAACTGGAATTTGATACCAGCTTTTCAACCTGTCCTGAACAAAATTTACACTCGGTCAAAGGCTCTGCAGTTATCTTTTGCAAAACTTCAAATTTTTTCCCACATTCTTTACATACATACTCGTATATTGGCATTTTACCCTCTTATTTCTTTCTCAATTAATATCTCATTTTACTAAAATGTCTAAAAAAAGTCAAATTCTGAAATTTTTCATTCTTTTTCCTTAGACTCTATGGCAGATTTCATTGTATGCCATATCAAAGTCGCACATTTAATGCGACTGGGAAATTCTTTAACTCCTTTGAGCACCTCTGTTTTGCACATTTTATCGGTTAAATCTATTTTGCCCTCGTCGGTTAGCATCTTATGGAAATTATTAAAAAAATGTTCAGCTTCATTTACCGTTGAGCCTTTAAGAATTGTAGTCATTATTGATGCGGATGACTTGGATATTGCACAGCCTGAGCCTTCAAAGCCTATATCAACTATAATATCATCCTTAACATCGAGGTAAATTGTATATTTATCGCCACATAGGGGATTATGACCGTCGGCTTTATGGGTATATTCTTTTAGCTCTTTAAAATTTCTTGGTGATTTGTTATGGTCTAATATGACCTCTTTGTAAAGTTGTGTTAAGTCTGTCATTTTAAAATACCTCCAATGTTTTTTCTAAGGCAAAAACCAATTGGTCTATGTCTGATTTATTATTATAAAATGATATTGATGCTCTTGCCGTAGCGGGAATATTAAAAAAGTCCATCACAGGTTGAGCACAGTGGTGTCCTGTCCTAATCGCTACACCGTGTTGATTTAAAATTGTACCTATATCATGCGGATGAATATCTTCCAATAAAAATGATAGTACCGAAGATGTATTTTCGCTATTACCTATAATTTGAATATTATTAACTTTAGCCACCTCGGTTTTCATATATGTCAGAAGCTCATCCTCATATGTTTTAATGTTGTTTATACCAATGCCGGTAACATAATTTAAAGCAGCTCCCAATCCTATTACTCCTGCAATATTAGGCGTACCGGCTTCAAACTTATATGGAAGCTCGTTGTATGTTGTCTTCTCAAAACTTACCGAAAGAATCATATCTCCACCACCCTGATAGGGGGGCATTTCATTTAATAATTTTTCCTTTCCGTAAAGGACACCAATACCGGTAGGTCCGTAAATTTTATGACCTGAGAATGCAAGAAAGTCGGGATTTAACTCTTGTACGTCAATAGGAATGTGAGAAATTGCCTGTGCACAGTCGAGTAAAATCGGCACATCGCTTTTATGAGATATTTCTATTATTTTTTTTACGGGATTTACCGTGCCTATTGCATTTGAGACATAGGTGATTGAGATTAGTTTTGTCCTATCCGTTATAAGCTCTTCAAGTTCGTCAATTACGAGCGTTCCCGATTTGTCCATAGGGATGACTTTTAATACGGCACCTTTTCTTTCGCAGAGCATCTGCCATGGAACGATATTTGAATGATGCTCCATAGCTGAAATAATAATTTCATCATTTTCTTTAATATATTTGTCACCAAAACTATTGGCTACCAAGTTTATTGAGTCTGTCGTTCCCTTTGTAAATATAATTTCTTCTTTTTTTCTTGCATTAATAAATTTTCTGACGGTTTCTCTTGAATTTTCATATGCTTCGGTCGCAATTTCACTTAATTTATGAACACCTCTGTGAATATTCGAATGTTCATTATTATAATAATTTGATATTCTGTCAATTACAATTTTAGGTTTTTGTGTGCTTGCCGCATTATCAAGATAAATAAGCGGATAGTCGTTTACTCTTTGTTTAAGTATCGGGAAGTCATCTCTGAACGCTTGAACATCAAACATTATTATTTCTCCTTTAAGCTTTTCATTTTTTTCGTTATGAGCTTTTCTACCTTATCTTTTATTGTTTTATTATCGAATAAATCCGTTATTTTTTGAGAGAAGGCAAGTGTTAACATCTTATTGGCATTATCAAGGTCAATACCTCTTGCTCTTAAATAGTATAAACTATCCTGATCAATCTGTCCTATTGTAGCGGCATGAGAGCATTGTACGTCGTCAGCATATATCTTTAACTGTGGCTTTGTGTCAACACGTGAGTCTTCGGATAGCATGAGCGAGTTATTGCTTTGCGTCGAAACGGTTTTTTGAGCATCCTTATTTACGAGAATACTTCCTGTAAATACTCCTCTTCCTTCGTCGGTTAATATTCCGTGATAAAGTTGTGAACTCGTACAGTTCGGACTTATATGAGATATATGAGTGTAATTATCTAGATGTTGTTTATCGTTGATAATATAAATACCGTTCATTGAGCAAAATGCCTCGTCCTTGTTTAAGTCCGAATATATATTATTTCTTGTTACATCTCCACCGAAACTTATGGTCTGAGATGAGAATTTGCTTGCCCTGTCCTGTTGAACAGAGACTGTAGAGATATGAAAGGTCTTATTATTTTCGTGTTGTAATAGGTAGTATGAGAGTTCGGAATTCTCCTCTAATTTAATTTCAGTCAATGAGTTAATTAAGGTGGAGTATGAGTCTTTACCGTAATACTCTTCGAGTAGATAGGCTTTTGCTCCCTCTTCCATAATAATAATATTTCTCGGATGTTGTGACAGGCTGTCTTCTCCTGTATTATTGATGTAAATAATCTGTATGGGTTCGTTTAGAATTATATTCTTTTTAATATGTATGAATATACCGTTTTCAATAAATAAATTATTTAATGCTGTAAAACTGTCCTTTGTTTTTTTTAAATCGTTTAAATGAGAGCTTAATATTTCATTTTCGTCTTTCATTGCCTGACTTATGCTCTCAATTACTATTCCATCGGGTAAATTTTGTAATTTTGAAAGGTCTTTATTAAGTATTCCATTAAATATTCCGTTTACAAATACAATACAAACGGGAGAAATTATTGAAGGCAGTTTATTTGATGAATTATCAAATTTTGTATCATCTAAGGTTTTATTCGACTCAATATTATAATCGATTAATTTAGATACATCCGTATATTGCCACTCTTCATTTTTAAGGGTGGGAAGTTTATTTTCTCTTATGAATGCAAGGCTTTGCTTTTTTATCGTGTTTAAGTATTTATAATCGGATACTGCAAACTCCTCTCCCAAGCCTGTAAATAGCTCTTTAAAGCTTATTCTTTTCAAACTATTATTCATCTTATTTCTCGGTTTTATTATTAGAAGAATTTATCCAATCGTATCCTTCATCTTCAAGTTTTAGAGCCAAATCCCATCCACCTGATTTTGCAATTTTGCCGTCTAAAAGAACATGTACGTAGTCGGGCTTGATGTAATTTAAAAGTCTCTGATAATGTGTGATGATGATAATAGCGTTTTTTGGAGATCTGTATCTATTAACTCCCTCTGCAACAATTTTTAAGGCATCAATGTCAAGTCCCGAGTCAGTCTCATCCAAAATAGTTAAAGAAGGCTCTAATAATGACATTTGAAGAATTTCGTTTCTCTTCTTCTCACCACCGGAAAAGCCTTTATTAATCGAACGTTCAAGCATTGACGGATTAATACCGATATCCTTTATCTTTTTCTTTACGAGCATTTGAAAGTCCATAGGGTCTAACTCTTCCTCTCCTCGATGTTTTTTAATTGCATTGAGAGATGTTCTTAAAAAATAACCGTTATTTATCCCTTCAATTTCAACAGGATATTGAAAGGCAACGAAAATACCCTCTCTTGCTCTTATTTCGGGTTCCAAATCCAAAAGGTTTTTGCCTTTATAGATTACATCACCCTTTGTAACTTTATATCCCGAATGTCCTGCAATAATTTGCGTAAGTGTACTCTTACCGGAGCCGTTTAATCCCATTATAGCGTGAACTTCGCCTGCCTTTACCGAAAGGTTTATTCCGTTTAATATCTTCTTATTGTCAATTTCTGCATATAAATTTTTTATTTCTAACATTGTATTCTCCTATCCTACGCTTCCTTCTAATTTTATTTCTAATAATTTTTGTGCTTCTACGGCAAATTCTAAGGGTAACTCTTCAAAAACATCCTTACAGAATCCTCCGACAATCATATTTATTGCATCAACTTCAGACAAACCTCTTTGTCTAAGATAGAAGAGTTGATCTTCTCCTATCTTGGAAGTTGTTGCCTCATGTTCCACTGTTGCTGAATTTGATGCTACCTCAAGGTAGGGGAAGGTGTGAGCACCGCATTTATCTCCTAATAATAGCGAATCGCATTGAGAAAAATTACGGGAATTCTTTGCATTTTTTGTGATTTTAACAAGTCCTCTGTATGAATTATTACTGTATCCTGCCGAGATACCCTTTGAAATAATAGAACTCTTGGTGTTTTTGCCTATGTGAATCATCTTTGTACCCGTATCAGCCTGTTGATGATGATTTGTTAAAGCGACTGATGAAAATTCTCCGAATGAATTATCACCCTTTAAAATACAACTTGGGTACTTCCATGTAATTGCCGAGCCTGTTTCCACCTGTGTCCAGGCTATTCTTGAATTTTTACCCTGACATAATCCTCTCTTGGTAACAAAGTTATATATACCGCCCTTTCCGTTCTTATCTCCGGGATACCAGTTTTGTATTGTCGAATACTTTATCTTTGCATCGTCCAAAGCGATTAGTTCAACCACTGCCGCATGTAATTGATTCTCGTCTTTTTGAGGTGCGGAGCATCCTTCAAGGTAGGAAACCGAACTTCCCTCTTCTGCAATAATTAATGTTCTTTCAAACTGTCCGACAGCCGATGTGTTTATTCTAAAATAACTTGATAATTCCATAGGGCAGGTTACACCTCTGGGAATATAACAAAAAGTTCCATCGCTGAATACGGCTGAGTTTAATGAGGCAAAGAAATTATCCTTATACGATACTACCGTACCCAAGTATTTTTTAATAAGTTCGGGATAATTTTTTACGGCTTCGGAAAATGAACAAAAGATTATACCCATTTTTAATAATTTCTTACCGTAGGTTGTTGCAATTGATACGCTGTCAAAAATTGCATCAACTGCAACATTGGCTAATTTTTTTTGCTCAAATATGGGAATACCTAATTTATTGAAGGTATCCAATAATTCACCGTCAACTTCGTCCAAGCTGCTCAATTTCTTTTTTTCTTTCGGTGCCGCATAATATATGACATCCTGAAAGTCAATCGGGGGTATATCTAAATTTGCCCAATCGGGAAATTCGCTTTTTTTCCAGAACTCATAAGCCTTTAACCTGAAGTCAAGCAAGAATTCCGGCTCGTTTTTTTTCTTTGATATCAGTCGGACAACATCCTCGTCTATTCCCTTTGGGATAGTATCCATATCAATTTTTGTATCAAAACCGAGTTTATAGTCTTCATTGGCTAATTGTTCTATTAATTTGTTTTTATTATTTTTATTATTTTTATTATCCATTAAATTTCTTCCTTTATAAGGTCGTTAAGAGAGATTGAACTCATACTCTCTTTTAAAACTTTGGCAAATTTAAACCAAATATTTTTTGTCTTACACTTTAATTTTAGCGGGCAAGCTTCAGCCTGTTTAACATAACATCCCTCAATCCTGTTGTCAGTATCATCAACTGCCGAATAAATATCCCAAAGAGTAATCTCGTTTATAGGCTTGTCAAGAACAAAACCGCCACCGGGACCTTTTACACTTCTTATTATTTTATTTTTCTTGAGATTTATAAATATTTTTTCAAGAAAGTGTTCTGAAATCATTTTATTCTTCGATATTTGCTTCCTGCTTACCGGCTTAGAGCTATTATGTTCTATAAGCTCTTCTATGGCAAGTAAAGCGTATTCTGTCTTTAAAGTAATATTCATTTTTATCCTTAAATTTTATATCTAATTATATAATGGTTGCTCTATTTTGTCAACTATTATTTGAGCTGATTTATAAAAATGTTTTTGCTCCGTATTTTTTATTAAAATTTCATGCATTTCAGGCTATTTGACTTTTTTTTCTTTTTTTTTTACAATCAATATGCAAGTAGCAAAGGATGTGATGATATGTTAAGTAATTTTAGAGATTTGGATTTTATAAAAAAAATTGAAGTTTTAACCAGAATTGAAAAAAACAAACAAACTGAATATGTTTCTGAATTATTTGACTTATACAACAATCCGACAGGTGATGATTCCATAGACAATATTATAGAGGAAACCCTGAGAAATCTTATTGTAATTGATATTAATGAATTAAAAAAAAGAATTATAAACGGGAATGAAAAAGAACAAATCTTTTGTGTTAAATCTTCAGCACGCTTTAAATTAAATGAAGTTATTGAAGAGTTGATATCCTTAACTGAAAATGATATTGATGATAAGCTCAGGTATGAAACTTTATACGCATTATCTGAATTAGAAAATGAAAAGTCTTTGGAGGTTTTTAAAAAACATATTGGTTATAAGGATAAGATTATTTCAACTTTGGCAATAGAGATGGTAGGATATTTTAAAGATGAAAACTCTATTGTCAAACTTATAGGGATAATTAATGACGGTGAGTCTGAAGAGAATTATAAAAAATGTTCTATTGAAACTGCCGGTGCAATTGACGGACTTGCTAATTTTGATACAAGGGAGAGTCTTATTTTCTTTATAAAAAAAATACATCATAAAAACCCGACGGCAAGAAGAATAATTCATGAAAAGATTACTAATAAGAAGAGCGATTCATTACCATATTTGGGCAAAATATTTTCAATGAATAATGTTGACAACAAAATAATGGCTGCAAATTTGATTGGGCGAATTGGAGACAAGAGTGGGGGAGATATACTCTTTGCCGTACTTGATAATAAAAACGAAAAAGATGCAAATTTAAGATATGCAATATATGAAGCCTTTGGGACGATAAAATCTTTAAAGGGACTTATATGCTTATCTGATGCATTGATAGAACCGGATTGTCTTGTATTATTGTCTGTTATACATTCTCTTGACTCACAAGTTAATCAGAGTATTATAGATAAAATAATTGACATGGTAAATAAAGAAGATGAGCAAAGCATTAATTTAATAAAGGCTATTATTCAAACGAAATCAGTTAATATTTTTAAAAAAATATATGTACTGGATAAAAATGTTACAGATAAGATGATTAATCAAATAATTGAAAGTAACGATGAGGATATTATTGAAAATTTTAAAAATGTGGTTGAAGAATTAAAAACAGATAGAAGTGTAGCGGATTTAAAAAAACTTTCTGATACCTCGACGGTTAGCTCTGAAATTAATATTCTTGTTGTTGATGATTCAAAGGCTATGTTGATGTTTTATAAAAACCTTGGTTCTGAAACAGGATTTAATATATATGCTGCCGAGAATGGGGCGGAAGCTTTGGATATTATAAATAGAAACGGTGATATAAACTTAATAATAACCGATATGAATATGCCGGTTATGGATGGCACGGAATTAACAAGAAATTTAAAAGCTAATGATTTTACAAAAGACATACCTTTGATAATGGCAACTACCGAATCAGATAGTTCTCAGATAGACATAGCTAAAGATTCAGGTGTTGATCATTTTATAAAAAAGCCGTTTACAAAAGATTTTCTCTTTGAAACAATTATTAAATATTTACTATAATCTTAAAATTTTTGTCAATTAAGATTTATCATTTAGCTTAGTCTCTTAACTTGTTATAATAAGCATCTTGGACATTTCGCTACAATTTTGATGAAAATTTCAGGTATATAATTTTTTGGTCTTAAGCATATTTATTAAGCTTTCCTTGTCAAGTGCTTTTAGTATTGCCTCTTCGGCTTCGACGGTATCACTTTCCACAAGCTCAAAAAGGACATTATTTAGCATTTGCATACCGATATTTTTACCTGTTTGCATCATTGTTGCTATTTGGAAATTCTTACCTTCTCTAATTAGATTGGCAACGCCTATAGTTGAGATAAGCACCTCATACGCTCCTACACGTCCTCCCGTTTTTCTCTTTAAGAGGTTTTGAGAACAAACGCCTAAGAGAGAGTCCGAAAGCATTGTTCTTATCTGTGATTGCCTGTCGGCAGGGAATTGATCAATTATTCTGTCAATGGTTGCAATTGCCGTAGATGTATGTAATGTCCCAAATACGAGATGTCCGGTTACTGCCATCTCTATTGCAATGGCAATAGTCTCAAGATCTCTTAGTTCCCCGACAAGTATTATATCGGGGTCCTCTCTTAATGCAGCTCTCAATGCCGATTTAAATGATTGAGTATGAGTATTTATCTCTCTTTGGTTAAGAAGAGAACTTTTGTTTTGGTGAACAAATTCAACAGGATCCTCAACTGTTATTATGTGCTTTTTATGGTTTGTATTTATATAGTCAATTAATGCTGCAAGGGTTGTTGACTTTCCGCTACCGGTAGGTCCCGTGATAAGGATAAGTCCCTTTGGTATATCGCAAAGTTTTACCATTGCAGAGGGAATACTTAAATCTTCAACGGTGAGTATTTTAGACGGAATAATTCTAAAAACCATCCCAACGCCATTATTATCCATAAAAATATTAGCACGATATCTTGCATAATCTTTAATTTCATATGCAAAATCCGTATCGTTTGTCTTGTTAAATTCATTCAAATTTACTTCGGGAGTAATTTTTTCTATTTCTGCCAATAATTTATTTTCTTCAATAAGAGGATAATTATCAAGCCTGACAATATCACCGTCAATTCGCATAAAAGGATTAGAGCCGGTTGACAGGTGTAAGTCGGAAGCACCGTATTTGTCCATTTTTTTTAAAAGTTCTATTATATCCACCGAGTCGTACTGTTTATCGAAAATACTTTCGGCCTCTTTTTCAGCTTTGGAGTTTTTATTATCTTTACTCTGGTTATTTGTGTGTTTTTTGTTTTTATCTATTTTAGGTATTGACATATTATCATTTTTTTGTTCAAAAGAAATCTGGCTGTCTTCAATCAACACGTCAATGTAATTATCTCTGTAATAAAGGGATTTTTTATTATTAAAGATTTCCTTGTACTCATTGAGTATCCTGTCAAATTGTTCCGTATTGAGAATGTTTTTTAATAAGTTTGTCTTTTGTTTATCCTTGATAAGATATGCGGGTTCTTTACAGTTTACTATTAGTTTTTGGGCATTCCAATTTATTAATGCATCCATTAATTTTTCAACATTACTCATTTTTAATTACTCCGAGACCTTAATAACTTTATTTTTATTTATATAAATTTTAGCGTCGTTATAAATAAACTCTAAAAATATATTGTCCGTATTAAAATAATCCAAAACTCTGGCTCTTGAATCTTTGTGAATTTTTAATAATTCAGCCTCAAGAACGATGTTGTTTTTTAAGAATAATTTTATGTTTTTTTGATTTTGAATTAAAGATACCTCTCGTTCCTTTATATATACAATTTCGTTTTTATTTAGTATTAAAAAATCTTTACCATCCTCTTTTATAACGGGTATAACAAACTTTTTACTCTCTATTAATTCTGATATGGACTCTTTGCCTTTTTTGTATCTTGAATACTTATTTAAGTATATATTGTATCCACAAAGTTCATTATTGCCGTCATCCATTAAGATATCAACTGTAGTCTTAATTTTTTCAACTTTATAGTTCTCTAACTTTATCATATCGTGATAGTATAATTTTAATAAAAATATGTCAATATAAAAAAACTAAAATTTTAATAAAAATTTACTGCAATGCCCGACATGTTCATGCTAACTGCGTTACACTCAATCGCTACATTGAAAGATAGTCGACATCTTTATTTAGTGCAATCGCTTTAACTGGTTATAAGAAGCATATTAGGGCTTTTGCTACAATTTGGATGGAAATGTCAGAAAAAAAATATTTTTTGTTGACTTTTTTTTCAAAATATTTTAATTTTATATATAAAGATAATAAAAGGAGATGGAAATGAAAATTTTAGTTGTAGATGATTCGTCAACGATGAGAAGGATAATAAAAAATACTCTTCAAAGGATTGGTTATACTGATTTAATTGAAGCTGAAAACGGTAAAGATGCATTAGGAAAATTGGATGGAATAGATATTATTCTCACGGATTGGAATATGCCGGAAATGGATGGACTTGAATTTGTTAAACATGTTCGAGTTGATAATAAGACTATTCCCATACTTATGGTAACTACAAATGCAGCCAAAGATGATATCGTTGATGCTCTTAAAAACGGAGTGAATAATTATATAGTCAAACCGTTTACTCCTGAGACTCTGAAAGAAAAAGTTGAATCGGTATTGAAATAAAATGGATCAGAGTGAAATAGATGCACTTTTAAGTAATGGGAATTCGGAGGAGTATGATCAAAAGCAACAAGGGCTTATTGATAATCTTACTAACATTCCGAGTACTTCGAAATTAGAAGATGTACCGATAAAACCAAAAAATGGTGAGGTAAAACAAGGCAAAGTTATGGGACAACTTTCACGTGTTTCCGAAGAGGCTGAAGAGGGGACAACTCTTGTAATGAATTATCTTGAAAATGTATTAAATATTGCTTCAAAACAAAAACAATATGTATCAAAATTAGATGAAGGTATGCAAACTAACACATTAACTAATACAACGGAGGATATTATTGCTTATTTCAAAGACTCTTCTTTTTTAATCGAGGATTTAGTCTTTAATGCTATGGATGCTTTTCAATTTCAAGATATTAATAGACAAAAACTTATGAAGGTTATGCATACCCTATCTCAATTAAATAATTATTTAAATGATTTGTTAGGCGACGATGAATCAGAGAAAGGGAAACCTGTTAATTTTGGTAAAAACATTGAGAGTAAAACTCTTACTACCGATTTGGATAAGCAAAATGTTGACGATATAGTTGCACAATTTAAGAGTTCTAATTGATTTTAAGTTTGTTTATACTCAATTTTGGTTCATTGCTTCTATTTAAGCCATTGTGATTTTATTTTGAAAAATATTTTGGGTTTATTGTAATATAAGCCAAAAAATTTCATCAGAATTATAGCGAAATGTCCAAGGTGTCTATTATAACAAGTTAAGTGATTGATAGGGATGAAACATAGTTGTACTGTTTTGAAATGAAGACGATTGAGTTGAGTGCAGTTAGAATGGGCTTATTTGGTATTGCAATAGGTTTTGATTGAAATTTTAGGGTGAGTTTATCATTTGCCTTTTTGTTGAAAAAAATATACAATAACGAATTATTTTAGGAGTGTTTATAATGAAAAATAAAATAAAGGAATTGATTAAGTTAAGGGCAGAGAGAGATGCCGGCGGTGGGTTAGAGAAGTTAAAAAAAAGAAATGATCAGGGTAAGATGACTGCACGACAACGGATTGAGTACTTTTTCGATCCAGGAACATTTGTTGAACTTCAGGGTTATATCAGTCATCATTCATATAATTTCGGACTTGAGAAAAAAAAATTTACCGGTGATGGTGTTATAACGGGATATGGTAAGGTAAATGACCGCATTGTGTATATTTATTCTCAAGATTTTACTATTCTCGGTGGTTCGTTAGGTGAAATGCATGCTAAAAAAATAGTGAATGTAATGGATCTGGCATTAAAATCGGGAGCACCTTTTATCGGGATCAATGATTCTGGGGGTGCAAGAATACAAGAGGGTATAAATAGTCTTGCCGGTTATGGTGATATATTTTACAGAAATACGATATCTTCTGGTGTAATTCCTCAAATTTCAGTAATAATGGGACCATGTGCAGGTGGTGCTGTTTACTCTCCGGGAATTACAGACTTTATTTTTATGGTTGATAAAAAATCTCATATGTTCGTTACTGGACCTGAGGTTATTAAAGCTGTAAACAAAGAAGAGGTTACATTTGAGGATCTCGGCGGTGCCGATTCTCATGCTTCGGTTTCTGGAGTCACTCATTTTGTAGGTAGTGATGAAAAGAATACTCTTGATATGGTAAGGGAGTTATTGTCATACATACCGTCATCAAATATGGATATACCTGTTAATTATGATACTATGGACCCTTTTGATAGAATGGATGAAAGGCTAAATGAAATTGTCCCATCCAATCCTAATAAACCTTATGACGTTAAGGAATTAATAAAACTGATTGTTGATGATGAAAAATTTTTTGAGGTTCATCAAAGATATGCTGAAAATATTGTAGTGGGTTTTGCGAGGCTGGGTGGTAAAAATGTTGGAATTATAGCTAATAATCCGGGCGTTTTTGCAGGTACAATTGATGTTCATGCTTCGCTGAAAGCTGCAAGATTTATAAGATTTTGTGATGCTTTTAATATTCCGATAGTAAGCTTTGTTGATGTTCCTGGGTTTTTACCAGGTAGAGATCAGGAAAAAGCCGGTATTATTAAACATGGTGCCAAATTATTATATGCATACTCAGAGGCAACTGTTCCCAAGCTGACTGTTATTACAAGGAAATCTTATGGTGGTGCGTATATTGTTATGAGTTCAAAACATCTTGGTGCGGATATAGTTTATGCGTGGCCAACGGCTGAGATTGCAGTAATGGGACCTCAAGGTGCTATTAATATTATTTTTAAAAAAGATATATCGACTGCCGAGCAACCTGAAACTTTAAGAGAAAGATTAATAACAGAGTATAAAGAAAAATTTGCAAATCCAAAATTACCTGCTTCTTTTGGATATATTGATGATATAATTATGCCTGTTGAAATTCGCCCTATGTTAATTAAAGCCCTTGACGCTCTTGAAAATAAAGTTTTGAAAAATCCTCCGAAAAAACACGGAAATATTCCATTATAGGAGCACAAAATGAAGAAAAAAGTTTTAATACCACACAGAGGCGTGATTGCACTTGATATTATAAACTCATTGAACAGTATAGGACTTGAGACCTTACTATTGCACTCGCCGGAAGATTCATTATCGTTACCGGTTAAGCTTGCTGATAAGAGTTACAAGTTTTTATCGTCTAAATTAGAGGATAGTTATCTTGATATGGAAGCAATTATTGAAAAAGCCGTTGAGCTTCAGGTTGATTATATTCACCCCGGATATGGCTTTTTATCGGAAAATCCTGAATTTGCGAAACTTTGTAAGGATAATGATATACTTTTTATAGGTCCTGATTTTGAGATATTGAAAATTGTTCAGGATAAAAACAAACTATGTGAAATTGCAGAGAATTTGAATATAAAAACCGTTAAACGTTCAATAATTATAAAAGAACAAGCTGAAATTGACTCTGCAATTAAAGGTTTTAACTTCCCTGTGATTATTAAATCAAATATCGGATATGGAGGAAAGGGAATAAAAGTTTCTAATCATGTTGGTGATGTTTCTGATAAAATAATAAATATGTTGAGACATGACAGCAATAGAAAACATGGTATTATTATCGAAGAGTTTTTACCTTTTTCTCATAGTGTTGAAATTCCTTTTTTTAGGGATATAAAGGGTAATATTTTATTTTTACCTGAGATAGAAGCTTCAATTCAGAGACGTTTTCAAAAAGTTTTTCAAGAATCACCTTCTGTTAATTTGATACCTGAACTAAGAAAAAGGATGTATTCCGATTCACAAAAAATAATTGAAAATATTAATTATTCAGGCTTTGGTTATATTGAATTTTTACTTGATAAGACAAATGAAATTATTTATTTTGCTGAAATAAATCCTACCTTTCAAATAAATACTTTAATACCTGAGGTACATGAAATCTCTAATTTTATTAAAAAGCAATTTGCAATATCCAAAGGCGAATTGTTACATAATGTTAATGGAGTTAGGATAGTAGAACCACAATATCACGTGATATTAGCTTCGCTAATGGCTGAAAATCCATATAATGATTTTGTCCCGTCATCAGGTGTTATAACTGATTTTTTTCATTATTCAACTATAAGAAATATATTTAAAACAAATCTCTATCATGGTGCAAAGATTTCGCCACTTTATGATCCTTATATAGGTAAGATACTTACTTTCTCAAAAAAACGAGAAAACGCATTGAAGGATATGAAAATATTTTTGGATAATATTGTAATTGGAGGAATTCAGACCAATCTTACCTTTTTAAAGCATATGTTGGAAAATAAATCTCTAAGTCTTGGGAATACCATTATAGATTTTATAAATTTAAAGTGTGATTTTTCAAAGCGAATTAAGAGTGAAGAAGATTTGTCTATTGCTGTTGCACTTATGTCATCTGTCTTTCATTTGGAAAATAGAAAGAAGAATTATAAATCTCAACTTGAGAAAATGAAACAACCGGGCTTTTTCAAAAGGCTTATAAATAGATTCTGAGGTGAATTATGAAGTATAAATTTCAAATTAGTAAAAAAAATTTTGATGTTGAAATAACAAATCATGCAACATTTCATTCTGAGACGGAAATAAAAGTTAATAAGGATGTTAAAAAAATCTTGATTGGCAAGACTGAAAATGAAAAAATACATTCAATGTTTGTTGATAATAAATTATATCAAATTGATATTGTTAAAGATAATAAAGGATATCCGATAGGTATTTATGTTAACGGTGAATTCTATTCATCATCTCTGTTGAAAATTGATAAATATTTTTATTATAAAGAAAAAGTGATAAAAACTAAGAGATCAGGTGATGTGAAGAGTTTTATTCCCGGAAGTATAAAAAAAATATATTTTAATGTAAATGATTATGTTAATGAGGGCGATATTATTTTAATTCATGAAGCCATGAAAATGGAAAATGAAATGAAAGCTCCTATATCAGGGCAAATTAAATCAATTGGTGTTAAAGAAGGAGAAAATATTTTAGCAGGTCACACTCTTTTTATTGTAGAGTAATTTCTTTATAAAACACCTGAAATTTCCATCGACGTTGTAGCTAAATATCCCAAGTACCCGATTATAACAAGTTAAACGATTGATACAAATAAAACATGATTA
>CAYOTE010000015.1:0-19164 GCA_964406785.1 uncultured Clostridia bacterium | reverse complement strand
GCAGTTAGAATGGGCTTATTGGGCATTGCAGTAAATTTTGATTAAAATTTCAGGTTTTGAACGTTATTTGCATTTTTTTATTTTATTTATTAGACTAATGTATTATTGGAGGTTGTATGAAAAAAAAATATATTTTTTTGCTTTTTTTATATTTCTTAATACTTTAAGGTTATTGGCTCATTTAACGGCATATGATTTTATGCCAATAATTATCACCGCTTGTCTTGCTGTTTTATTTATCATGATAACCTCTTATCATATTAGTATGAAGTTTTTATCTAAAAAGATTGGACTTATTATTAGAAGGATTTTAAGTTTTTTTATTGCAATTTTTGCAGGTATTTTAAGCTTTTCAATAATGTTTAACGTTTTTTAGCACTGATAGATAATTAATTAACCATGATGATAGATTTTCTAAATACGCATTATTTTGGTCTTTATTTTACACTATTGTCCTACCGGATAGATATTTATTTTTCTTGAATATAATTGTATATTTTTGTATAATAATATTATGGAAAATAAAAAAAGAACACTGCTCTTGTTAGTTGTTTTACTATTTATCAATTTCAGCTATATAAATGGGCAGATAAACGTTGAGAAACAGAAAAAGATAAAAAAAGGAAAAGTATTTGGAGCAATTCTCGGACTTTCATTAGCTCTTTATAAGGGAAATACGGATATGTTTATTTTAAACAGTAATGTTAGATTTGATTTGCATAAGGGTAAAAATAGTGGTTTTTTGATGGGTAATTTAGCCTATGGTGAAAAAAACGGTGAGTCGTATTTGAATAAAGGCTCTGCTCATGTAAAATATATTAGGCATATGTCAGAAAAACTAATGGTTGAAACATTTGCCAAAATGGAGTTTAATCATTTTATACTTTTGAACAGAAGAGCTTTAACCGGTGCTGGGTTCAGATTAAGTCTTTTGGAAAATAAAATAAAATCTGGGCAATTTAAGGTTTATATTGGTAGTGGTGTAATGTTGGAAAATGAAAACTTTGATCCATCAAATGACGGTAAGATAAAAGAGGAGACATCTTTGTTTAAATCGACGAGCTATATTTCTCTATCTTATTCTTCTGATAAATTTAAAATAAAAGATATTACTTATCTACAAACAAATATTGGTAAAGATATATCAACGCAGGTTTATTCTAATATGCTGTTTTCTGTAAAATTGTCTAAAAAATTATCATATACTGCCTCTTTAACATATAGATACGACAATAATCCTGCACCTACGGTAAAAAGCTACGATATTCAAATAAAAAACGGTTTGGAAATTATTCTTTAAAATTGAATGAATGATGTCTGTCGCAGACAAAACTCACTCCAGTTTATTTGCAAAAAAAAAAAACAATTTTCAACTTTCAATATTCACCTGAAATTTCAATCAAAATCTACTGAGATATCCAATAAACACATCTTAACTGCGTTAAGCAAAACTCCCTTAATAAAAAAAAGATGACCGTTTTGATTTAATTATTAAGTGGGAAGACGATGATAGCGAAAACAAATACCTTATATCTTATTCATACAAAAAAAAATAAATTTTAGAAAATAAATTTTAGAAAATATTTTAGAAAATATTTTAGAAAAAAATTATGTAATATCAATTCGCATATCAAGGCACAGGAGTTGATATAGTTTTGAATTTATGGTGCTAATTCTTTTAATTCCAGTCCTTTTTTTATCTCTGTTACAATGGGAATATAATCTTTATTGAAATCTATTTGCGTAGAATACATTGGTGATATTCTTGTGTCAACCCTGACTGCTATTTTCCAAAGTTTTATGTTTTTTTCGATTATATCTACGTCTGCATTTTTACATACGATTGCAATATCAATATCACTATCTTCTCTATTTGTCCCTTTAGCATAAGAACCATAAAGATAAACTGTTAAAATATCCATTTTCTCCTTTTTTAGTTCCTGAATATATTTTTTTATGATATTTATAATATTTTGAGCTATTGTCTTTTCATTTTTATCACTTTCCATAGTGTTATTATATATTAAAAATAAATTTATTCAACAGTTTAAATTAACTTAAACATACTGAACATATTTGACACTAATCCCTGTGGATTTTTCAACTTTATTAAATTTTAACTTTCAATTTGATTATCAAAGTAATTAATTAAAAATAAATTTATTTTGAATTTTATGTGAAAAAGGTTATAATTTATCGGTAATATAAATTTAGGAGAAATAAATGGAAGTAAATATTGAATGGAAAAACGGAATGGCATTTGAAACCGAGCACGAGGGGTTTAAAATGATAATTGATGCTGACGAAAAAGTAGGTGGTACGGGAAGAGGTCCTTCACCAAAAGGTTTAACACTTGTATCCTTAGGTGGATGTACGGGAATGGATGTTGTCTCAATATTAAGAAAAATGAAGGTTACATTTGATACGTTTAACATTCAGGTTCTGTCGGAATTGGCAACCGAACATCCTAAAAAGTTTAAGAGTATTGTAATAAAATATATTTTTGAAGGTAAAGATTTATTAAATTCAATACAAAAAATCAAAAAGGCTATTAATTTGTCAGAGGAGAGATACTGTGGTGTTTCAGCATCTTTAACGCCTCAGGTAAATATATCAAATAAGCTGATAATAAACGAAGAAGAAGTATAAAAGAAAGATAATTAGGTCTTAATAAGGAGGAGTATGATGACAACGACAGGACATGAACACTTACTAAAACGAGGTAGTGGTTTATTATTACATATATCTTCCTTACCGGGGAAATACGGAATTGGCACAATGGGACAAGAGTCTTTTGACTTTATTGATTTTTTAAATAAGTCAGGACAAAGGTATTGGCAAATATTACCACTCACACCTACCCTCGCACAGTTTGGCTTTTCTCCATACTCATCCTACTCTTCGTTTGCGGGCAATCCTTTATTAATCAGTATTGAAGAAATATTAAATAAAAACTGGATAAGTAATGAAATAAAGAAAATATTACCGGAGACCAATAATAACGACTTCATAGATTTTGCCAACCTTGAGGCATTTAAGTATAAATTTTTAAAAAAAGCCTTTGAACTTTTTATTAAAAACAATGATAATTCTGAAAAAAATTCTTTTGAAAAATTTAAGAAAAATGAAGCCTGGTGGCTAAACGATTTTGCACTCTTTACCTCAATAGCAAAAGAAACAGGAACCTTTTACTGGGTTAAGTGGAAGAAAAAAATAAGAGAAAGAAATACGGAAGAACTAAACAAACAGAAAGAAATACTAAAAGAAAGTATTGAATTTTGGAAATTTACTCAATTCATATTTTTTTCTCAGTGGGATAAGTTAAAGCAAAAAGCAAAAGAAAAAAACATATCAATTATAGGCGATATTCCTATTTATGTTAATTTTGACAGTGCCGATACATGGTCTAATCCTGAAATTTTTCAATTAAACAAAGAGTCTCTTAAAGCTGAAAAAGTTTCAGGAGTACCGCCTGATTATTTTAGCAAAAACGGTCAAAAATGGGGCAATCCTCTCTATAAATGGTTTGCATCAGATAAAAAGGGATTGAATGAGCAAACTTTCACATGGTGGAAAAAAAGAATATCTCACCTTATAAATATGGTTGATATAGTAAGGGTTGATCATTTCAGAGGATTTGAAGCATACTGGGCTGTGCCAATAAGGGCTAAGACTGCAATTAAAGGTAAATGGATGAATGGTCCTAAAAAAGATTTTTTTTTAAGACTTCAAAAAGACTTGGGAAAACTTCCGTTAATAGCGGAAGATCTTGGTGTAATCACACGAGAAGTTGAAGACTTAAGAGATGAGTTTAACCTTCCCGGAATGAAGATTTTACAATTTGCATTTGACTTTAATTCAAAGAATATATATCTACCGTGTAATTTTGAAAACAAAAATTGTGTCGTATATACGGGAACTCACGACAATAACACAACAAACGGCTGGTTTTACGGTAAAGAAATTGACAATAATACAAGAGATTATATTCTTGAATATATCGGAACGGATAATTGGGATGAATTTCACTGGAAGTTGATAAAACTTGCGATGTCCTCAACGGCAGTACTGTCTATCATACCGGTGCAAGATATATTAGGCTTTTCCGAAGAGTTCAGAATGAATACTCCCGGAGAGTCAAGAAATAATTGGAAATGGAAACTGAAAGAAAACAACTTAACAAAGTATCATCTTGAAAAATTATTTAAAATAACAAAACTCTATAATCGTTAGATTTAATAAATCTGTCCTGAATTTTTCATCAAAATTGTAGCGAAATGTCCAAGAAGTCCATTATAACAAGTTAAACGATTGTTCTAAATGAAGAATAGTCTAACTATTTTGCAATGCAGTGATTGAGTTTAATGCAGTTAGAATGGGTTTATTGGGCATTGCAGTAAATTTTGATTAAAATTTCAGGTCAGTTCACTTCGTTGTATTTATTTTGGCTTTATGCTAATGTTTTGATTATTAATAGGAGGTCAGGATGAATATAAAAAATTATGTCGTTTTAAGTTTAATTATTATTTTCTCCATGTTTTGTTCACAAAGTAAGCAAAATAAGACAACAAAGAGGGTAAATAACAAAAAAAAAATGCAAAGAATGATTGCCGAACAACAAAAGGCTGAACAATTTTTATATCAAGATGATAAAGATACAACCTCATCAAAGAAAACGTCCTATAAAGAGGATACAGGAACCCCTTGTGAAAGTCATAGGTATTTACTCAAGCCTGGTACAGACAAGAGTTTAACATTTAGTATAAAAGTAAAACAAGATTGTGCTGTTGGCTCGGTAGAGAGTATTATCTCCAATAATAGTAAATTAGAAGACTTCGAAATTGGGGCTGATTTGGTAAATAGTGAAATTGAGAAAATAGACGTTGAATATCCGGTATGGACAATTTACGATGCAAATATTTCCCTGCCCAAAAACAAAACATTGATGTTTGTATTAACAGCATTTAAAGGGTCAAATGTTTGGGTATATTTCATGAAAGGCAGTAGTACGGGATATCTTGCTTTTGAAGGTGGATCTCCTGAACAATTCGGTCTATATAACAAAGAAGAATTACTTAAGATGTTGGGCTCGGAAGAACTTATAATAAAACAGCATGATTATTCTATTGGCAAAAATAAAATCTGGGAGATTGAAAGAAATACCTTGGATGCTTCCGTTAAAATATTAACTTATGAAATTTATTTTTCAATGCCGAAAGAAAGTAATAAATTTTCTACAAATTTAACTATTAAGTCTTCAATCGGCTCAAAAAAATTGGAAGATACTTCAATATATATTAAATATCTTCCATTTGAAAAAATATACATTATAAGCGGCAGTGGATTTGGTGTTAATTGTAATGAAGATTTCTAAAGATTGTTAAGACTTTAGTCTCTTATTATTTTCACCGAGAAGTATTACCTTTGGTGTGAAGTTTTCAGCCTCTTTTATATCCATTTCGGCATAAGCTACTATGATTATTTTATCACCCTTATGTACCAATCTTGCTGCCGCACCGTTGAGGCATATTTCATTCTTACCACCGTCAATTATATAGGTTGAGAACCTCTCTCCGTTATCAAGATTATAAATATGAACCTTCTCGTTTTTCAACATTCCTGCCTTTTTATAAAGTTCGGAATCAATCGAAATCGAACCCTCGTAATTCAAATCGGCTCCTGTAACCGTTGCCCTGTGTAATTTTGCTCTCATCATTGTAATTTTCATCTGTTTAACTCCATAGCCTTATTTATACCCTCTAATACAAGATTAGGATATACGGCATCAAAAATTCCGGCATCCTTAAATAGAGATGCAAATCCGCCGGTTCCTATTATAATCGGTTTAGTATCGAAACACTCCGCCGTAATACCCGATGTAATTTCCTTTAATGTCCCTAATGTCCCGAAGTATAATCCCGACTGAATGCTCTCAACGGTCGATCTTCCGCATACAATACCTGCCTTTCTTATCTCAACCTTCGGAAGCTTTGCTGTTTTTTCTTCAAGAGACGACATAGCTATTCTAAGTCCGGGAACAATTGCACCGCCAAGATACTCCTTATCCTTTGTAACTGTATCAAAGGTTATGGCAGTCCCCATATCAACTATTATAAGATTCTTGCCGGGATATCTCGTAATACCGGCAATAGAGGTTGCTATTCTATCCGCTCCTACCTCAACAGGATTCTTATAATTTATCTTTAAGCCTATTTTTGTCCCAACCTTTAAAAGAAACGGCTTTATCTTAAAATATTTTTCACAACCATTTATCAATGAATAGTTAAAATCAGGAACAACCGAGCATATAGCTATTTCCTTTACATCATCAGGATTCAAATTATTAGCACTGATAACATTTCTTAAAAATATTCCTATTTCGTCCGACGAAGCTCCTCTGCCGAGCCTCTTCCTAAAATTTAGTACAATATTATTATTCTTATATATTCCACAAAATAACTGTGAATTGCCCACATCAAGACAAAGTACCATATCATATCTCCTTAAATTTTTGGCTAATAAGCAAGTCATAAAGAGCCTTAGCCAATTCCTGTTTTGTTTTTGTTTTTTTTATTAAATTATGTTTATTATATATACTTGCAATATGTACTTTTTCATTAATTGTCGATAGATCGTTATGAACAATAATATCTACCATATCACCTTTAAACATACTCTCAATTTTATTCTTTATTTTTTCTTTCCTGTCTTTTCTTTTATTTTCTTCATTTTTTGTCAATTTAAAGCCAATTACAAAGATATTGTCTCCCGAGTACTCTTTTAATCTGTTCAAAATTTTAAAATTTGGTTTAAGATGAATTGTCAAAGACTTTGAGGAATCAATCTTACCACTTACATCCCTTAATCTCTTATTGTCAGATTCAATATAGTCAATCGAAAAATCACTCACAGCGGCAAGATGAATAATACAATCAAATTTTTCTTTACTTAAATACGTCCTTATCTTTTCATCTAAATCATCAAAACTTGAAAATTCCGTTATATTTGAGATATTGGTTGATTCAACCGCTCTTTTTCCCTTCAATAATCTAATATCAAGACCGTTTTCTGCGAGGTAGTCGGCAATTACCCGTCCCGTGTTCCCTGTTGAAAAATTTGAAATAGTCCTGACTCCGTCAATAGGTTCTTCGGTTCCCCCGTAAGTTATTAAGACCTTCAAAACATCTCCTGAATTTTCTTTAAAACAATTTCGGGATTTATAAGTCTTCCCCTACCTGTATCACCACAGGCAAGATAACCTTCTTCCGTATCAAAGATATATGCACCCGCTTTTTTTAAATTCTTTAATGATTTTTGAACCGTCGGATGTTCAAACATATTCGAGTTCATCGCCGGAGCAATCCAATATGGCTTATGAAAATTATTTGCAAGAAAAGTCGCACCTATGAGTTCATCGGCAATACCGGAATTTAACTTATTTATAGTATTGGCAGTAGCCGGATAAAGCAGAAATAAATCAGCCCATTTAACAAGCTTAATATGCTCCATCATACTCCCCTCTTCAAATACATCCGTTTTTACACTCATTCCGGTAAGCCCTTCAAAACTTGCCTTACCAACAAATTGCAATGCAGCCCCTGTCATAATAACCTGCACCTCATAATCTTCCTTTATAAGTGATGATGCAAGAAAACAAGCCTTATAAGCTGCAATGGAACCCGTTACCTGTAAAACTATTTTACCCTTTGACATTATCTATTAACCTCACTTTTCCCAAAATTACCGCTCCGAGAATTCTATTTTCATACCTTTCAATATAATCAACCTTAAAACCAAGATTTATTAATTCAGACTTCATATCATCAATACTTTTTCCCGACATTAATACCCTGTTAAATTCAGGTGCAATAGCTCTATGCTTCTCACTTAAAAGTACATTCCTACTACTGAGAGCAAGCCCGTCGAATTCACGAATAATCGGGCATGGTATAATTTTTGTCTTCAAGAAAAAAGCCTCAACCATTCCATCAATCAACTTAAACTGTTGCCAGTCCTTTTCACCAAAGTATGCCCTTGTCGGTTCAATAATATTTAATAATTTCATAACTACCGAAAGTACAGCGTCAAAATGTCCGGGTCTGTGAGCACCACATAATTTTCTACTAAAATTATTTTCGTTTACTCTATAAGTATATCCGTTTGGATATAACTCCTTTTCATCGGGCAAAAACAGGTAATCAACATCAAGCTCATTTAATATGTCAATATCATTCTCTATTACTCTCGGATAGTTTTTCAAATCATCGGAATCATTAAACTGCGTCGGATTTACAAATATACTTACAAGGGTTGTTTTATTAGCCTCAATTGATTTCTTCATAAGACTCTTATGACCGGAATGCAAGGCTCCCATTGTCGGCACAAACCCTATACTGTCCCTGTCTTCAAGTTTATTAAGAGTTCCCTTCCACTCCTCTACTGTCTTAACTATCTTTACCATTTTTACCCTCTTTACCACTATAACTTTCTTTTGCAGACGGAAATGTTTTTTCTTTTACAGCCATATTAAACTCCGATACGGCTTTCGATATTAGTGTTGTACCGTCTATAAACTGTCTTACAAACTTTGGTGTATATCCCGAACTAAATCCTAAAAGATCCTGTAGTACAAGAACCTGACCATCGGTATGCTTGCCGGCACCTATCCCTATAACCGGTATATTAAGACTTTCCGATAATTTTTTACCCGCAGACAGAGGAATACATTCCGCTACAATAGCAAAACATCCGGCATCTTCAAGAGCCTTTCCCTCCGCAAGAAGCTTGTTTACAGAATCTTTCTCTTGGTATTGCACCCTATATCCACCCAATTGATTAAATGATTGAGGCACAAGTCCTATATGCCCCATAACAGGAATACCCGATTCAATAATATGTTTTATAATATCCTCATTACCCGACACACCTTCAATTTTCACAGCATTTGCTCCGGCTTTCATTATTGCCTCAACTGACTCCATAGCCTGCAATAATCCCTTACGATTTGCAAGAAAGGGAATATCGGTGATAATAAATTTATCTGCCGCTCCCCTTCTTACAGCCCTTGTATGCAATGCCATTAATTCCGTATCGGCAGGAATTGTTGATTTATGACCATGCATGAGCATTGCAAGACTGTCTCCTACAAGCAAACAGTCAATATCCGAATCATTCAAAATTGATGCCGTCCAATAATCATAACAGGTAAGCATCGATATTGGCTCCTGCCTAAGTTTCATTTTAATAAAATCATTAATTACCATTTAACTCTTCCTTTTTATATGCCATTTGAAATGCCCGATATAAATTTTTCCATTCATCATCATTCAAGGCTTTGATATTGCTTTTTATTGTTAATTCATCATCTCTTTGAATAGGACCGGTTAAGGCATTGTTATAATCGTCCTCTATGTTTTTTAAGGTCTGTTTTATATACGGGATTAATATGTTTTTTGATAAGCCTAATTTATTTTCGAAATCCTTCATTGCCTTTTGCCAAAGCATTATCGGAAAATTTCCGCTCAAAACACATAGAGCATGATATAATGGCTTTAATTCGGGCTTTATCGAATAATATTTATTTTTAAGCTTCGGGAAAATTTCGAGAAAATTTACACCATTATCAACAATAAACGGAATTTCTCGATATGTACTAAGTTCATACATACTAAACCCGAATGTCATAAGAGGATGAATTCCGTAAATATTTTCTATGTTTAAAGTGCCTGAAAAGTGAATAAGTTGACTTGTCCTCAAATTAGGATTTTCTTCAATAAAATTTGCAATACTCTTATCTGAAATAAGAATTAAAATAATATTGCAATTAGACAATTTCGTCGAAACAGGGACTGTATCATCACCTCTATTCCAATTAATATATCTTATATTCTCAAGCTCAAAATAACGTGCCATATGTAAAGCAACACGCCCCTTGCCAACAATGCCATACAATAAATCTTTACTCATACGGTACCTGTCCTCCAAATCAGAATCAAGTCCTTAACGGTCAATCCAAAAACATAAAAAAAGTCACCTTCCAAAAAAGATAGGTGCTAATAAAAAAACTAATACACATTTATACAATATAGAAAACCATTTGTCAATATTTTTCAATTTTCTAAAATTTTAATCAACTTGGGTTGTGTTGGTTTTTTTATTGATAATTTATTTTTATTGCTACGATTTCTTTTAAGCGAGCTAACGAACAGTATTTACGTTTTTTATTTTAGAGTTTAACATGCGACACATAAGAATATGTAAAAGTTGACAAATATACATATTGATAATATATTAATACTGTGGATAGCGAAAAGACTCTTTATATTATTGCCGGAGCTAATGGAAGTGGAAAAACTACTTTTGCAGAAAAATTTTCAAAAAATGAAAGTATTAATTTTATAAATGCCGACAATATTGCTAGCACTTATAAGCCTAACGATATTCAAAAGTATAAAATAAGAGCCGGTAAAGAATTTTTTAAGAGAATAAAACTAGCTTTTTATGATGAAAAATCATTTATAATTGAAACGACGCTTTCCGGCAGATACCTTATCAATTATATAAAAGAAGCAAAGAATCATTCTTTTAAAATCTCAATAATTTATCTTTTTTTAGAAACCGAGAGAGAGAATATTTACAGAGTAAAAAGTAGAGTCTTAAAAGGTGGGCATAATGTACCAAAAGCGGATATTATCAGAAGGTTTCATAGAAGTAAAAAACTTTTTTGGGATACTTACAAAGAAATGGCTAATGAATGGTTTTTATTTTTCAATGGTGATGATAATTATGAATTAGTTGCTAATAATTTTGAAATCTTCGACAATATACTTTTAAAAACTTTTTTAAATGGAGTAAAAGATGAGTGAATTAGAAAAAAAAATATTAAAAATTGCCTCGAAAGCTGTAAAAGAAGCACAGCAAGAGAGTTTAAAAAAAGGAATTGCCAATGTATATAGCAAAAACAAAAGTATTTATTTTCAACTTCCTGACGGAACAATAACTCAGGAAATCCCTAAGGAATATGAAGGAACAGTTTAATACAAAGGTCAACATTTAATACCAAATCGGTTTTTTAATATTGTTAAGACCAGAAATGGGAATCTTTTGTCATAGATTTATACCGGGAGCTATTGTCAAATATTGTGTTTTACGATTATGCTACATGCTTAACTCCGTCAATAAATTTTACTCCTTCCAATACATTCTCAATTAATTTATATCCATGTAACTTCTGCCATTTTATATCGTCGTTCTACTTCTTGAAAAGACTTCATATTCCAATGCTAATTCGGGCTTTCCGAATTAGACGAACCCTGAATTACCGGAATTCTAATCCCTGATAGTTCAATTTATATTAAGTTTAACTTTTATCAAATTATATTTTAAATTCGGAGAGTCAGGGATTACTGACACTGCTGTGTCAGCCCTTCGGGTTGTTCGCTTTGCTTCAATGCTAATTCGGGCTTTCCGAATTAGTCGAACCCAGCCTTCGGGGTTCGGACCCCTGACTGAACTTTGAAACGGAGAGTCAGGGATTCGAACCCCGGGAACCCGCAAAGGCTCAACGGTTTTCAAGACCGCCGCATTCAACCGCTCTGCCAACTCTCCATAATGAATGAAAATGAATTTTATCAAATTTGTCCAAGTTTGTCAATGTTGGTTTTTACTAACTTTTTTCATAAAATTGTTTATAATTGCTTAAGGGTATAGCCTTTTTGTTTTAAAAGATTAATTAGTCCGTTTTCCCCTACTAAGTGTGCGGCTCCTACTACTACAAAGTATGTTTTTGGCGTTGTTTTAATAAAATCGTCAATTGTCTTTGCCATATTTACATTTCTCTCGTCAACAAGTTTATAGTACATACCTTTTAATTTCGGGTATTTTTTTATATTACTTTCTACCAATTCATTCAATTCTTTGTCATCTCCGGCTAACCATGCTTTTACTATTTTTTTAAATTCCAATTCGGTATTCGACTCATCTGTTACTGTATAAAATAAAAAAAGTTCTTGTTCTTCATTCGAGAAATTGTTAAAAAGATTTATTTGAAATTTTATTCCCTCTAACTCTAAAATTTCCTTAGTTTTTGCCATATTTAAAAAATGTTTATCAATACCTAAATTAGGATTAAAACCCATTTGCATCATTTCAGTTGAGGCAATTGTCATTGCTACCATCCACGGCTTAAACTTATTTAATGAGGTTATATCAAGTCCAAGTGATTTCATTTTTTCATTTGTCAGCTTATAGGTCTCAGGTGATATGGAACTTTTTAAAGTTTTCTTATCCTTATATATACCAAGTTTCATTGCCAAAAGCCCAAGCTCCATTTTCTTCTCATCAGCCACATTTGCCTCAACAACAAGACAATCAGCACCTTTAAAAGCGTTTTCAAAGACATCATTAAGAGGATAAACGCTCTTGTCCAACATATGAATGGAACCTACAAGATAGCTGCTTTTTTTATTTTTTGCTTTTATTTCCCATATAAAAGATTTGGTTGTCGCATACGTATTTGCAACTAAAACGGTAAAAAACACAATAATTCCAATTATAGATAATTTTTTTTTATAATTCATTCTTTCTCCTTTTAGAAAGTTTTAATTGTAAAAGTCTTCTCAAACTATTATTTTCATCTTTCTCATTTGCACTCTTGCTATAAAGAAATTCTATTTTAGAATAAACAGATGAGGCATCAAGATTCTTTTTTTCAAGTAAAAATGCCTTTTCCCACAGTGTGGGGATGTAATTATTATTAAACTTCAAACAATTTTCTATTTCTTTAAGTTCATCTTGATATTTCCCGTTTCTATTAAGAAATGCAATATATTCATTATAAAAAAATTGGTAATTATAATATGTAATCCAGTAAGACATCTGTGTTTTCATTCTAATCAATTTATGAAATTCAGTTTCAGTTCTATCTAAATCGCCCTTTTTTTCTAATAAAAGTGCCTTTAAATGCAAATAATATTTATATGGCTCGTAGTAATTATTTTCTGATATATCATACTTCTCTACAATATTTTTAAGCCACTTAAGTTGAATTTCAGCCTTTCTAATCTCATCTGACTTTATAAAAAGTACACCGAGTAACCAATGTGTTTGAGCATTATTATCAATTATATTATTTGAATTAAATTTTTCTAAAGCTTTTTGTAAAAACTCTATGGCTTGTTTATAGTCTTTATTCAAATATTTTATAAAGGCTCTTTTTGTAAGCAGGGTTGATTTAACTCTTTCTGTTAAATATTTTTGTTTGGCAAGAATTGTCTCGTAACTTACAAGATTCTCCTCTGCCTTACTATATTTTGCCTGCATAATAAGAATATCCGCTATTGTCAAATATGCCCAACTTACCCCTTCCGGTGATAATTTTACCGCAGATATTTTCATGCTAAGAGCCTCTTGTAAATTCCCCTTATAAAAGTATCCGTCACCAAGTGAATCCAACGAATTGGCAGAAAACTTATCCTTGGTTCTATATAATTGAAATTGCTCAAGTGCCAAATCATGTTTACCCATGTACGAATAACAATAACCAAGATGATTTATAGCCTGAGAATAATTTTTATCAAGCATAATTGCCCTCTTATAACCTTCAATTGCCTTATAAGAATTGCCGTGATGAAAATAAGCCTCCCCTATTTCAAAAAATATCTCCTTAGAAAATGGAAATTTCTTTCTAAGGTTTGAAAGATATTTAATTTGACTCTTAAAATCATAATCAAGCTGAGCTTTAAAGGCAAAGACTCTAAACTTCATCGCTTCAATTAAATTATTTTTAAACGGAATTACCCGATTAATTATACTTAATGCTTTTTTTTTTTCACCCTTAAAATAGTATAAATTAGCAAGATAATAATCTGCCATAGGATTGTTTTTAATATTTTTAAAGACCTTAATACTCTTTTCAATATCCAATTTCCTATACAAAATTAGCCCTCTGTAAAAAGAGTCAAATAAACTCCAGTCATTACCGTAAATTTTTGAAACATTTTTTAAATTTATTTCATTTTTTATAATTTTATTTTTTATAAAATATTCTGACAATTCTCGTGCCAAAGAATCAATTTGATTTGAAAGTATTGAATCCTTACCAACACCTGTTTTTGTAAATCTTTTTTCTATTTTCCCAGTTTTCACAGATACAAGTTCAGCATCAATTGTATAAATATCATCCTTGGCAAAAATCCTACCCTTTAATTCATACTGTATATCCTTGATTAAATTGTCTATACTTCCACTTTTTTTAATAGCGTGTATAACATTATTAGATACAATTCGTACCTCATCCGATTGGTTTAAAAACTCCATAAGAAGATAATCTATTTCTTTTGCCAATGAGTTTTTTTCTTTTTTCGACTGAGTTTCAAAGTTATGTAACCTTATATATATAGATTTATTTACTGCAATCGGAGTTGTGTTTTTTATAATCACAGATTTTTTATTTTCTTTGATAAACAGGACAAAGGTAATATATGACAAAATCACTAATAATATAAAAGAGAAGACACCTCTTAGTTTTTTGTTCTTCATTTTTTTAATACTATTAGTCAATAGGTTTTTACCCGTACCCTTAGTATTTCTTATTCTTCTGACCATATCGCCAAGTGCCTCATTATCAGAAGTATTACTGCTACCGGAACTAACAACCAATACATCATCGCTATTTATTAATTCGGTTTCCGGTGAGTTATCGGAAACACCATCTTTTTCGTTATGATTAAACTCCTGATTTTTAAATCTCAACAGTTCCTCTTTAATCAACTGAAAATTATCATATCTTTTTTTTTTATTTTTATTTAATATTTTTTTTACAATTTTTTTTAATTGTACCGGTATATTTCTTTTAAATTTTATTTTCCTATTTATAACATTGTATAAAGTCTCAACCTTATACTCTGATAAAAAAGGATTATCTCCCTCAATTAATTCAAAAAGGACAGTCCCGAAAGAAAAAACATCCGTTCGTTTATCAATTTTTTCGCCCAATGCCTGCTCAGGCGACATATAGGCTACCGTTCCCATAACAGCACCCTGTTCGGTTAATTTTGTATTCTGAGTCTGTGAATTAAACTGTTCCTGATGTTCGAATTTTGCCAACCCAAAATCAAGTATTTTTGCAATACCCTTCTTATCTATCATAATATTTGAAGGCTTAATATCTCTGTGAATTACGCTCTTTGAATGAGCTTCAATCATTCCATCGCATATCTGTATTGATATATCTATTATTTTATTAATACTGAGTTTTTTAGAATTTATTATCTTATCAAGTGTAATACCGTCAACAAACTGCATTACTATATAGGCCTTTTCATCTTCATTATATATTTCGTAAATTGTACATATATTATTATGATCAAGACTTGACGCTGTTTGTGCCTCTCTTAAAAATCTTGCCTTCGATTTTTTATCCGTTATTGCTCCATCCGATATTCTTTTTACGGCAACCTTTCTTTTTAATTTCAAGTCCTCAGAAAGATATACCTTACCCATCCCACCGGCACCTATTTCTTTTATTATTTCAAATCTATTATTTAAAATCATCAGTGAACATTCTAACAAAAAAATCTAAATATTTCTATCATTTAGAGACATTTATTGAAATAAACATAAATAAAATAATAATTACAGACAAAATACATATTATATTGGTGTATTTCTCTTGAATTTTGTCCACATTTATAATAAAATTACGTACATGAATTTAGCAAATGTAATTACTGTAACAAGAATAGCCTTGGTTCCCATTTTCCTAATTACATTATTGAGCGGTTGCGAAAATAAAGCAATTATTGCATTTACGATTTTCGTTATTGCCTCAGTATCAGATATGCTTGACGGTTATATAGCAAGAAAGTATAACCAAATAACCGATTTAGGAAAGTTGATTGACCCTCTCGCAGACAAATTATTAATCATTAGTGCTTTGATAGCCTTAACAATGATGCACACTATAGAGATATGGATTGTCATTTTAATAATTATAAGAGAAATTGTTATTACACTATTCAGATACTATTTACTAAAGAAAAAAATTATTATTTCAGCATCTTTTACGGGAAAGATAAAAACTTTTTTTCAAACTATCGCTATCGCTGACTTATTAATTTTTCATCTCTTTCCAAAGCCTTATAATACTTTTCTTTTTGACTTTGGTTTATACTTATTATACTTTGCTCTCTTCTTAACAATTTATAGTGGAGTCGAATATATAATAAAGTACATGTATTCGGTTAAAGAGCAGTAGACACATCTATCGTTTAAGGAGTTTTAAGAATGGCTAATTATGTATTACTTTTAACATCAATTATTTTTTTTTTACTAAGCATATTTTTATACAGTAAACCAATTAAATATAAATTTACGATTTTTTTTTATTTTTTCACATATTTTCTTTCACTTTTCCTATTTATTACCTATGCGGTTTCAGATTACTTATCAGGAAACGGTATAGACAATTCCGTAATATTTCATCTAAAATACGGTTTAAAGGGTGCAGGGTTTGCAGAATATAAAAGTTTAATAATAATTGTATTGTCCTTGCTATTATTGCTCACTATTTTACTGTTCATATTTTTAATAAAAAAAAATCGTAATGGGAAAATGCAATTTATTTCAATTTCATTTATATTAATATCGCTAATATCAAATCCTGCAATTATTGATATTTACAAGGCTTTTAATACCGATTACTCCACATCTAATGAATTCTATCAACATTATAAGACGCCTCATATTAAACAAATATCCGATAATACAAAGAATTTTGTCTTTATCTATGCGGAAAGTTTGGAACATACATACTTTAACGAGAGAGTATTTCCCGGACTAATTAAAAGCCTTAGAAATATTAACGGCAATGTTCTCTCATTTTCAAATATTCGTCAAGTACCGGGAAACGGATTTACAATTGGAGGATTTGTTAATACTCTATTGGGAATTCCCTTAGTAACCGCATCATTTGTTAACTCTATGGCAGGAATGGATAAGTTTTTACCTTCAGCTACCGGTTATGTTGATTTATTACATGATGAAGGATATTACCTTGCCTTTTACGGTGGTGCAAGATTAACTTTTGCAGGCAAGGGTAAACTTCTTAAAACGCATAGTTTTGATGAGGTATTAGGAAAAGATGAATTATTACCAAGATTAAAAGACAAAAAGTATTTAAATGCATGGGGATTATACGATGATACCCTATTAAACATTGTATATAAAAGATTTATCGACTTATCAAAAAAAGAAAAAAAATTCGGACTCTTTACCCTTACCTTAGATACTCACCATCCCAATGGACATATATCAAAATCTTGCAATATTTTATATAAGGACGGCTCAAATCCCATCCTGAATGCAGTTGCAAGCTCAGAGCATTTAATATCTAAATTAATAAATAAAATTTTAACTTCGCCGTATGCAGATAATACCGTTATCGTTTTAGTCTCAGACCATATAGCTCTAAGAAACTCTGCATACAAACAACTACACCGTTTTATTAAGATAAAAGGGAAAAACAAACGAGTACCACGCCGTAATTTATTTATGATTATTTCTCCTAATAAAAAAGGACTTAGTAATTATAAAATAGCAGGCATCTACGGTTCAAATTTTGATATTGCTTCTACTTTTTTACCGTTCATCGGTTATTCGGGCGATATAGGTTTAGGACGCAATTTATTATTAAATAAAGGTCCAAATATTACATTAAAAAAGTACATCCGATTACATAGAAAAAAGTTTCTTATGGCAAGACGAGAAAAAGCTTACATCCTAAGACATTTAAAAAATTGGAAGGGTACTGTAATGAAATTTTGGGATTTCCCGAGATTAAGAAAATCCATCGGCATTGATATTGAAAAAAATACAATTCAATTAGACAATAGACAATTCAAATTACCAATACTTATAGAATTAGATGAGCACTTTGTAACTACATTGAAATTTCAATTTTATATAAGTAATAAGAAACAAACTTTAATCGGACAACTTAATAATATAGGAAATGATAAATCTTTTTTGTTAATTAATAAGGGTAAGGAAATGAAAAAACTCAATAATAAATTGGATACTACTAATTATTATATGATAGCCGGAAAAGGGAAAAATATCACGAAAACAATAAAAATAATGAAAAACATTACCTTTTCAAAAAAAGAAATCCGGATTTTTTTAAAGTATAATCAATAATAAGGTAATTAATTACCTTACTCTAAAACGGTCTTAGTTCTCTCATCATTATCCGAAAAGACAGTCATTAAATTTGTTCTAAGATTTAGTTTTATTTTTTTTCCTATAATTCGTCCGGTTTTCTTTTTCTCTATTTTTTTTAATTTTTCAAAAAATGCAAGTTCTTTATCATACAACCATCTGACTTTTTCAGATTCAATCACCAATTTATCTTTTTTAAATTTTATATTTCCACTTCCTGTAATTTTTGCGATTCCGTCATTATTAAAATAAATAAATAAACTATCCCCCTTAAGTTTACTTAAATCATCTTTTAATACGGCATTACCGTTTATTTTTATTAATTTATCATTCTTATTAATATCAATTATATCGCCTTTTAGAATTATTTTCTTCTCATTATTAAAAAAAACAATAATAGTTTTAATATCAGATTTTTTTTTACATTTAATTCCGTTTTTTTCTGAAATAATTAAGACATCTGTCTTTATTAAAACATCGTCCTGTATCAAAGACACCTTCCCTTTAAATTTCATTACCGATTTAGACTCATCTAAACGCATTGATCGGGAATTTACATAAATTGGCTCTGCAGATAAGAGAACACTCTTTTTTTTTAATATTATTTTGGCAGACACAGGTTTTGAAGATTGTAATATTTTTTTTTCTGTATCAATGATTAGCTCTTCAGAGTTAAATGTATTATTATGTTCTAATTCAACCATTGCATTACCCTTAATTACTACCCTACTTTTACTTACCTGATGCTTTACGGTTTTCCCCTCACACAGGTACTTATCAGATATAAATTTTGTTTTTTTTTTATCCAAAGCCTCGCACTCCGATATCTCTCCGTCTTCATTATACAAAATATTAATTTCATAACCTTCCAACACAAAATCTTTACCTATCTCGCCCTCACTCTCAGTATTTTTATAAATAAATTTATTTGAGTTCGACTTAAAGTTT
>CAYOTE010000014.1:0-19510 GCA_964406785.1 uncultured Clostridia bacterium | reverse complement strand
TATATTGCTGTTTATATTATTGGAGGTTAGTTTGGATATTTCAACCGTGTTAGGCATTTTTAGTGCATTTGGTCTTTTAGCCGTTGCTATATTGACACAGGGGAATGCCGGTGTTTTTTTTAATCTCAATTCTCTTTTAATAGTCTTGGGCGGAACCTTTGGTGCTACTCTTATTAACTATCCGATAAGAGATATTATAAGAGTGTTGAAGGTAACTCAAAATGCCTTTTTTGTTAAGGATGAGGATTATTTTCAATTAATACCTCAGATGGTTCAGTATTCAAAAAAAGCAAGAAAAGAGGGAACCTTAGTCTTGGATAATGTATTAAAAGATATTGATGACCCTTTTTATTATGAAGGTTTAAGAATGATTGTTGACGGTATTTCAAAGGATACGGTGGAACAAATTTTAAGAAATGAAATTGACTTTATGGTGGCAAGGCATAGGGGCGGCATTTCTATCTTTAACGCAATGGGACAGTATGCTCCTGCCTTTGGTATGATTGGTACTTTAATTGGACTTATTTTTATGTTGGGGACATTAAATGATCCTTCTCAAATAGCTTCATCAATGGCTATTGCCTTGGTTACAACTTTTTATGGAGCTATTCTTTCAAATATTATATTTCTTCCTATTGCTGGAAAATTAAAAGAGAAATCGCAGACTGAAATAACAAAAAAAGAAATGATTCTTACTGGTATCATATCTATTCAGTCAGGCGAGATACCGAGAATGGTGGAGCAGCGAATGATATCTTTTTTACCAACGGAGTATCGTAAGATATATATAGAAAAAAATATGAGAAAGTAAATTTATGGATATAAATTGGAAAAATGAAGAATTATTATCAAATTGATGACAGTCTGAATGGCAGAAGCCAGAGGCTCTTATTATTGTCTTTAATGCTTATACTACTGTCTCTCTTTGTTTTTTTAACAAGTTTTACCGAATCGGACAAGAAAAAAATTGAAATTTTTAAAAAACATTTTAATACGAGTATTATGTTTTCAGGAAAGGGAAATACAGGTAAAGATTCATTAACGGAGTTTGGAAATAATTCTGATCCTATAATTGATATTGTAAAAAAAATGAAATCCAATAATATAAACAGGAAATTAATGGTCAAATACTTGACACTTAAAGAAATAAAGGATATGGATGTTTATAAGGGTATAAATGGGATTGTATTGGTATTGCCTGAGGTTATACGATTTAGAAAAGACAGAATGAAACTTGATTTTACCGCAAGGAAATATTTATCAAAAATTCTTTTTCTTGTAAAAAATCTACCCTATGAGGTTGAAATTAGAGGTTATTCGAGCAAGAAGAATTTTGTCAGTAATGTAAAAGACGATAATTATGGGAAAATACTTAAGGACTCAGCCTTGAGGGCAATGTTGGTTTATGATTATTTTATAGGTAATGGAGTTTCACCTGCAAAATTATTTGTTTCAGGATATGGGGATTCTATAAAAAAAAAAAATGCTGTTAAGAATAAGGTTGAAATCCTTTTTAAGGATTTAAGGTAAGAGCATGACCGAACAAAGGAATTGGGAAGTTACATTTTCTGATATGCTTATGCTTTTATTAACTTTTATGATTTTTATTATATCTGTCTCCGTATTTAAAAATGATGAGTATAAGTCTTTTTGGAAAAGATATAATAATGTTAGTGTTGTTGATGATGCTAATATTAACAGTAGTTTTAAAGATAAGGCTTCGGTAGATTCAAATGAAATTATACCATTCCCCAAATTAAATATTCCAAAATTGAGTAATTCCGCTACAAGTATATTAAGACAGGTTAGTGAAATAATAAATGAGAATGGTGACTTTAATGTTCTTAATAAAGGAGATAGTATAGTTTATGATGAAAATAGGATTAGTTTGATGATATCGGAAGATTTAAGTTTTGATAGTGGCAAGTACAAATTAAAGACGGGTATAAAAAAGTTACTTAAAAATTTTGTGAAGGTAATTAATAGGTATGATTTTCCCATAAATATAACGGGACATACAGATTCGACAATTGCTCCAAAGGTCGATAATCTATTACTATCTCTTGATAGAGCCGTTATAATTGCAAGCTTTTTGATAGAGAAAGGAGTGAAAGCTTCGAGAGTTTCTGTTTCAGGATATGGACAGTACAGACCTATTTATTCCAATTTGACAAAAGAGGGTCGAAAAAAAAACAGAAGAGTGCAAATTAATATTATTATAAACAGATCTAATGAGGAAATGAAATAATGGTCCGTACAAAAAGGAGGGAATGATGGCTGAAGAAAATGAAAATGAAGTAAGTGCTGAGGGTGGTGATAAAAAAAAGAAGAAGATACCGACGGTAGTAATAATTGCCGTGATTGCCGTTTTAATGTTGGCAACAGGTGTGTTTGTAGGAAAGATGATGTTTGGTGGAGGTACGGACGATAATAGCAAAAAGATTGATAAGGTTAAAACAAAAGGTGAAAAAATTGATAAAGAAAAAGATAAAAAGGAAGGCGATAAAAAAAAATCCGAAGATGTAAAAAAAGAGGATAAAGGTACGGAAAACGATAAGGCTGAGGATAATACAAAAAAAGATGATGCAGAAAAGAAAACGGAAGAAAAAAAAGACGGTGAAAAAAATGGTACTGCCTCCAAACCTGAGACTAAGAAAAAGGGAAAGGGAAATCTTAAGCTTGAAGAATTTCTTGTCAATCTCAATGATCCGTTGGTTAGAAGATATGTTAAATTTATCATTAATTTGAGACTGATTAAGGCAACCTATGTTGAGCAGATAAAGGGAGATGAGAATATAATTCCCGAAATAAGAGATAAAATATTTGAACTTGTTTCTGATAAGAGTTATACCGATCTAAAGAGTTCAGCAGGTAAAGTTATGCTAAAAGAGGAGATTATGATAAGTATTAATGAAATACTTAAGGATAATCTAAAGGTGGAACCTGTCATTAAGGTTATGTTCTCAAAATTCATACTACAATGAGCAATCAAAATAAACTTGAAAGTTCCATTAAGAGAAATAAGGACTATGAGGATAGTTTTAAACTTCTTTTGGAAGAATTTTCGGATTTCATAGAAATTCCAATAAAGGTAAATGTTGTCATTGGTGAACGTAAAATAAAGGTTAGAGATTTACTTAATTTTGAGCCTGATCATATTCTTGATTTAAAAAGGTCTGCCGGTGAAAGTTTAATGATTTATTTGGAGAATACATTCTTTGCAAAGGGCGAGGTAACTGTTATCGAGGATACCTTTGGTGTGAGGATAACGGAGATAAATGACCCGAGGAAGGTTTGATATAATGATAAAAATAATGAATAAAATGAATTTTATATTGATAATTATTTTTTTGCTTGTGTTGACAAGCTTATCAGCTCAAGAAATATCGGAGAAAAGTGAAATAGATAATATCGGTAAGAAAAAAATTGAAATTTCAGAATTATCAGATGATACATCTGTCTCTTTGATAAATTTTTTTATGGCATTAAGCTTTGTTATAGGTTTGATTTTTCTTTCGACTTATTTCTTTAAAAAAATTACGGGTATAAAGACATCAGGATTAAGAGGACAAAATGTTAAGATGTCTATTATTTCCAATTTACCGCTTGGTGACAAGAAGTTTTTATTAATTGTTGAAGTGGCTAAATGTCATCATTTCATAGGTGTTACGCCGGCATCTATTTCGTATTTATCAGAATTAAGTATAGACCCTGAAAGTATTAAACCCGTTGACGAGACGGGGGAGTTTAGCAGTATATTGGAAAAGGCAAAAAAATTATTGACGGTAAAGAAGAAATGAAAAAAGGAGCTGTCTTAATTTTACTGTTATTAATATGCTCTAATTTTATTATTGCACAGTCTATACCTTCTGTAAGTATAAATATTAAAGATTCCGGGACAAATAAGGGTGGACTTGCTTCAACAATTAAAATAGCCTTACTGTTTACATTCTTGGCACTTACACCGGCAATTTTAATGTTAATGACAGCCTTTACAAGGATAATTATATCCTTTCATTTTTTAAGACAGGCAATGGGTACACAGGGCGTTCCGCCAAATCAAGTTTTAATTGGATTAGCCTTGTTTCTAACTATATTTGTTATGAGTCCGGTGGCAATACAAATTAATAAGGTTGGAGTTGAGCCTTATAATAAGGGCGAAATAACTGAAATGGAGGCATTAAAAAGAGCTTCCATACCGGTTAAAAAGTTTATGTTAAGACAAACGAGAGAGAAAGATTTAGCCTTATTTTATAGATTAAGTAAAAAAAAATTTCCTAATAAAAAAGAAGATGTAAGTATGATTACTCTTATACCTTCTTTTGTATTATCTGAATTAAAGACAGCCTTTCAAATAGGTTTTTTACTATATATACCGTTTCTTATTATTGATGTTATTGTTGCGTCAATATTAGTTTCTTTGGGGATGATATTTTTGCCTCCGATTATGGTATCTTTGCCGTTCAAGATTGTCCTGTTTATTTTGGCGGACGGGTGGTTTTTATTAACCGGTTCTTTATTAAAAAGTTTTGGGATGGGGGGATAAAATGGATTCTCATGAAATAATTACAATTGGAAAACATGCTATAAACACTGCCTTTATGATTGGTGCACCTATTCTTCTTACAAGTTTAGTTGTGGGTGTGCTTATATCTGTATTTCAGGCTGCAACTTCAATCTCTGATGCGACTCTGAATTTTGCACCAAAGGTTGTTATATCCGGTCTGGTATTGATGCTTATGATGCCTTGGATTATCAGAAAAATTGTTGGTTTGCTTGTCGAGTTAATAAGTCATATACCTGATTTGGTGAGGTAAAGGAAAATATGTCAATGGAACTTATTATACAAAACATACCTTTATTTATGATTGTCTTCATAAGATTTAGTGCTTTTATGGGTATGGTCCCTTTTTTTAAAAATCGAAATTTTACAATGACATTAAAAATATCATTTGCCTTTTTAATAGCTGTACTGGTCTTTCCCTCATTGGATGTTAGTGCGTGGATTATACCGCAGGATATGCTTAGTTTTATGATTTTAATTGGCGGAGAACTCCTTGTCGGATTTTTAATGGGTTTGGTTATGCTAATTATAATATTTACACTTGAACTCGTAGGGCATCTTGTTGGCTTTCAAATGGCTTTTTCCATGGCAAGGGCAGTTGATTCTACAACAGATACTCAGACCAATGTTATAGGCGTAATTTTAATCTGGGTAGGCACTATGATACTTCTATCAATGGGAGGTGATCATTATTTATTATATTCGTTGAGGAATAGTTTTTTAGTTATTCCGCCCGGTCATATAGTTGTTACGAGAGATTTGATTAATGAATTGTCTAAAATGACAATTAATTCTTTTGTAATGGGTTTTAAAATGGCTTCACCGGCAATTATTGTTCTTATAAGTATTGATATAACTCTCGGTATAATAGGTAAAACCGCTTCTAAAATGCAGATTTTTTTTGTCGGGCTTCCGCTTAAAATAGCACTTGGTTTATTTATGGTTACATTAGTTTTGGGCTTGGTACAGGTTATTTGGAGTGTAAGAATTGAAAATTTACCGGAAACTTTTAATAATTTATTTAAAATGATGAGGATATAAGTATGTCGGCAGAAAAACAGGGAAAAACAGAACAACCTACCGGAAAAAAACTCAGTGATGCAAAAAAGAAGGGCGATGTTCCAAGATCGATGGAGCTTAATAATGCAATGCTCCTTTTTATATCATTGATTTTTTTCTCATTATTCCTGCCGTATCTTGGAAAAAGTATTATTGGTAATATTAAGAAATATCTGACTTTTTCTGATAATTTAAGTATAAATATTCCTGTTATTACAAAAATTTTTGATGATTCTCTTTGGTTATATGTTAAATTATTAGTTCCTCTTTTTGTGGTTTTAATTTCAGTGATCGTTTTATTAAGTATTCTTCAAGCAGGCGGGTTTAAAATAATCAGCGAAAATCTTAAAATAAAATTTGATAAATTTAACATTATCAAGGGATTAAAAAAGCTTATGTTTTCTATAAATGCTATATTCGAGCTTATTAAATCAATCGTTAAAGTTATTATTATAGGGTTTATTGCATATTATACAATTAAGGATGAATTGTTTAATATAGTAGAGCTTCCTAATTTCGAATTAAGTGTTATTTTATCCTTTATGGGTAAGGTCTTTTTTAAACTTGCCTTTAATATTATTATTTTTTTATTAGTCTTATCCGTACTTGATTATATATGGCAGAGATATCAGTATATGAAAAAATTAAAAATGTCAAAAGATGAAATAAAGGATGAATATAAACAAGTTGAAGGAGATCCTAAAATAAAGGGAAAACGAAAACAAAAGCAATTTGAAATGGCAATGTCAAGAATGATGTCAGATGTTCCGAAGGCTGATGTAATAATAACAAATCCTACGCATTATGCTGTTGCACTTGAGTATAAATATAAAAAAATGGCTTCACCTAAATTAATAGCAAAGGGTAAGGATCTTATCGCTGAAAGAATAAAAAAAATTGCCAAAGAGAATAAGATACCTATTATTGAAAATCCTCCTATAGCAAGAAGTATTTATTCTGCCGTTGATATAAATACATTTATCCCGTCTGAATTATTTAAACCTGTTGCGGAAATATTGGCATACATATATAAATTAAAAGGAAAAAAGGTAGGTTAAAATATGGCAACCAGTACATTTTCTATGGTATTAAAAGAGCATGGTCATCTTGTTGCTCCCATTGGAATAATAACTATTGTATTTCTTATTCTTGTTCCACTTCCGGGAGAGATACTTGATTTGTTTTTTACAATAAATATTGTTATGTCAATAGGTGTATTATTAATATCGACCTATGTGAAAGATCCTGTTGATTTTTCAGTTTATCCCTCAATATTGCTCATGGCAACGCTATTCAGATTAGCTCTAAATATATCATCGACAAGACTTATCTTATTAAAGGGCAGTGACGGAATTTTTGCTGCAGGAAATGTTATAGGTGCCTTTGGTGCCTTTGTAATCGGAGGTAGCTTTGTAATAGGAATTGTTGTATTTATAATAATAATTGCAATTCAAAAAATAGTTGTTGCTTCAGGTGCCGGTAGGGCATCTGAGGTAGCGGCAAGATTTACTCTTGATAAGATGCCGGGCAAACAGATGAGTATAGACGCAGACCTTAATTCGGGACTTATAACGGAAAAAGAGGCGAAGGATAGGCGAGTAAGGATTGAAAAAGAGGCAGACTTTTACGGTTCAATGGATGGTGCTATTAAATTTACAACTAATGAAGCCACTGTTTCAATAATTATTACTCTTGTTAATATAATCGGTGGAATCTTAATAGGTATGTTTCAAAATAATATGGATTTTGCAACGGCAGGTAAGACATATACCATTTTGACCATAGGAGACGGATTAATGGCTGCAATTCCTTCCTTATTGATAACTATATCAGGCGGTATAATAACTACAAGAGCCGCATCCGATGGAACACTTGGCGATGATATTACAAAACAGACTCTTTTTAATGCAAATCCCATATTTTTGTCAGGTATTTCAATTTTGTTTTTATCCGTTATTCCCGGGCTTCCTAAATTACCGTTTTTTATTATCGGCGGACTTGTATCTTACGTTGCATATCAGGTTAAAAAGCAAAAAGAAGAAGTGGCACAAGAAGAAATTGAAGCTGAAAAGAAAGAGAGTGTACCGCCTCCCGAACGAATAGAATCTCTATTAAGAGTGGATTTGCTTGGATTGGAAATCGGTTATTCTCTCATACAACTTGTTGACCAGTCGCAGGGTGGCAGTTTGCTTCAGAGAATTAAGGCTATGAGAAAACAACTTGCAGTCGAGCTTGGTATTATTGTGCCACCTGTTAGAATAAGAGATAATTTGCAACTTGAGTCAAAGGAGTATCAATTATTATTAAAGGGTATTCCTATAATTAAGGGTGAAGTTATGGCATCGCAATTTCTTGCCATAAATCCTGGGAATGCAGAGGAAAAATTAAATGGTATTAAAACAAAAGAACCTGCGTTCGGGCTTGAAGCATATTGGATATCAGAAGATGACAGGGAACAGGCTCAATTATACGGTTATACAATTGTTGATCCTGCAACGGTAATTACTACGCATCTAACTGAAATTATTAAATCTCATGCCTATGAATTATTGGGAAGACAGGAGACACAACATCTTGTTGATACTCTTGCCGAAGCATATCCGAAAGTTGTTGAAGAGTTAATACCGAGTCTAATGAATATAGGAACGGTACAAAAGGTATTACAAAATCTCTTGAAGGAGAAGGTTTCTATTTTTGACTTAAGAACTATTCTTGAGACTCTTGCCGATTATGCCGGAAATATTAAGGATATAACCGTTCTTACGGAGCTTGTAAGACAGTCCCTATCTCGTTCTCTTGTTAAGCCGTATATTACAACAAAAAATGATCTTCCTGTTCTTGTATTGGGCGGTGAACTTGAGAATTCAATAAGTACGAAAATTCAGCGAATAAATGAAACCGAACAATTAATAATTCAACCGGAGGAAGCTCAATCTGTAATTAATAAGATAAATGATACTGTTGAAAAATCAGGTTTAAAGGCTCAACCCATTCTCCTGTGTTCCTCGATTATCAGATCGCATTTGAGACAATTATTAGAAAGGTTTATTCCTGATTTGGTTATTTTATCAGCCTCGGAAGTTCCAAAAAACGTAAAAATTGTATCGTTGGGAGTAATTGAGTAATGAAAATAAAAAAATATCTTGTAAATTCTGTTGATGAAGCTCTTATTAAGATTAAAAAAGAGTTAGGAGAGGAAGCGTATATTTTATCTACAAAAAAGGTAATTACAAGCGGTTCTTTGAATCTCACGAAAAAAGAAATGGTAGAAGTTACAGCCTCCATTGATAATAATAATGATACTATAGATAATATTTCGAAAAATCTATTAAATAAAAAGTATGGACTTGCTGTTGGTGATAAAACGAGTGAAATAAATTTTTCTTCAAATTTTTCTTCAAACTTTTTTCCAAATACTAATAAATTTGATGACAATAAATATTTTAAAGTTGATAGGGCAGAAAGGAATGAAAAAACTTTGGAAAAGATGAAATTTATGAAGGATGAATTTTTACCTTTAAAACAGGAAGTTGAAGAAATAAGATTATTATTAAAAAAAACAAGTTCCGATTTGTTTGACAATAATATAGATTTTCGAGGAGCGTATCTTGAAATTTTTTTAAATCTTATAGATAACGGTGTTGAAAAAAAATTGGCAAAGAAAATAGTTGATACGCTTGTATTTCAAATTACAGGTCAGTCGTATAATAATAGAGAAATTAAAAAGAAATTATTCGGTATAATGACAGCTTTAATCGGAAATCCGTCTCCCATAAAATTAATCAAGGGAAAAAGAAAAGTTATATGTCTTGTCGGACCTACCGGTGCAGGTAAAACAACCACAATTGCAAAACTTGCCTCTTATTATAAATTAATGGAGTCTAAAAGGGTAGTGTTAATAACAAATGATAATTATAGAATAGGGGCAGAGGCACATCTGAGTACCTATGCTAAAATCTTAAATATACCATTTTATTCGGTGTATGATAAAAAAGACATGAGATTTAGATTAAATGAATTACAACATTATGATATGGTCTTTGTTGATACTACGGGTAGGAGTTCTGAGGATAATGAAGGCTTAAATGTTACAAAAAACATAATAGATGAAATATCGGATAACGAATTGGAAACAATGTTAATCTTAAGTGCATCGACAAAGACTGAAGATTTGAAGAATATATTCAATAAATATAGAGTGTTTAATTTAAAAAAATTTATTTTTTCTAAGTTAGATGAAACTCTGACATTTGGAAACTTATTTAATTTAAAAGTCGAATCCGATATACCTATAGCCTATTTTACAACAGGTCAACAGGTTCCGGAGGATATTGAAATTGCGTATCCGAGACGATTAGCCGGTAAGATATTATCGGTATCAATTAATGGAGGAAATGATTATGAATCAGGCATCAGGTCTATTTAAATTAACCGAGGAGGCAAAGCGTAGGAATAAGATTAAAACCTTTGCCATTACATCAGGTAAGGGCGGAGTAGGTAAGACAAATGTTGTTGTTAATCTTGCGGTTTCACTTGCTAAGACAGGTTTACGTGTTGCTGTAATTGATGCTGATTACGGTCTTGGAAATATTGACATTTTATTGGGAATAGACCCTGAATATGAGCTTACAGATTTATTTAAAACCGGAAAGAGAATTGAGGATATAGCAGTAGAAAAAAATGGGATTATTATAATTCCGGCAGGTTCCGGTATCCAATCCTTATCACAATTGACAGATGAACAGGAAGTTATACTGCATAGTGAAATGGAAAGGTTAAAGGAAAATAATGACATTTTAATAATTGATACGGCAGCTGGCATTTCAGATAATGTTATTTCTCTATTACTCTCATCTGATGAGATATTACTTGTTGTAAGTCCCGAACCTACGTCTGTTGTAGATGCATATGCTGTGGTTAAGGTAGTAACTGAACTTGATAGAAACAAAAAGTTTTCGGTTATAGCTAATATGGTTAATGATGCTAATGAAGCCTCAGAATTGTATTTGAAATTAGCAAGGGCTACAAATAAATTTTTAAATAAAAAAATTGCCACTATGGGGTTTGTAACAAAGGATAATAATCTTATTAAATCGGTAAGATATCAGATTCCGGTAGTTGAAAAGTATCCTGACAGTGTGTGCAGTAAAGATATATTAAAGATATCAAAAAAGATATCAAAAAAGGTTAATAATTAATCTTATGGGCGAACATTGGGAGAATATGGAGATTGAATAATGGATAAGCATGAATTTGACAAAAAGATCCTTGATAATTTAAAGCTTGTGAAAATTATTGCATTAAAAATTTTATCAAGAGTCCCTGCCGGAATTGAGCTGGATGACCTTATTCATACAGGCATTTTGGGGTTGATAGATGCAGTTAATAAATTTGATCCTTCTAAAAAAGTGAAATTTACAACATATGCTTCTTTGCGTATAAGAGGGTCTATTTTAGATGAGTTAAGAAATCTTGATTGGGCGTCAAGGGGATTACGAACAAAGATAAAGGAAGTGGAAAGTGTTTATAAAAAGCTTGAACAAAAATTAGGTAGACCTGCTAAAGACGATGAGGTTGCCAAAGAATTAAAAATGAATATAGACGGTTTTTATAAACTATTGGATAATTCTCGTGGTATCGGTGTAGGTGTATTTAGATATTCGGTTGATGATGAAGTCAAGATGGTTGAAGAGGATAGACTCTTAAGATATTTTACAGATGAAAAGGCTAATTCTCCTATTTTTGTAGTTGAAAGAGAGGAAATGCAACGAATACTTGCTGAATTAATAGATAATTTACCTAAAAAAGAAAAAATGGTGTTAAGCTTTTCTTATGTTGACGGATTAAATTTGCTTGAAATTGCTGAAATATTAAATTTATCTGAATCAAGGATCTCTCAGATAAGAACTTCTGCCGTGTTAAGATTGAGAGGTATGCTTGTTGAAACAGCTATGAAAAACGGTGTAAAAATGTTTGAGGTATTATAGGTATAAATTATGAATATTAATAAAACAAATGAAAAAATAATAAAAAAACTTATATTTTTTAAAATTATCGAGTTAATTGCTCAAAAGGAGGAATAATGGCTAAAATATTATCACAAGATGAAGTTGATGCTTTATTAAATGAATTTTCTGATGATGATGTAGTCTCTGAGCCTGAGAAGAAGCGGGAAGTAATAAAAAAGAAGAAATCGGATATGTCGGATAAAAAAGTCTCAATTTATAATTTCAGAAGACCTGACAGAGCCTCAAAGGAACAGTTAAGATCGCTTCATTATTTGCATGATAGATTCTCAAGAAATTTTTCATCATCCTTGTCGGCTTATTTAAGGGCATTAATTGATGTGAATTTGTATTCGGTAGAACAATTTACCTATGCAGAGTTTATTCTTTCTTTGCCTGATCCCACATATTTTAATGCAATAGTAATGGATCCGCTTGAAGGTAGTGCTGTCCTTGAAATTAATCCAAAGATTTTATTCCCAATGATAGATAAAATTCTTGGCGGTAAGGGAGAAGATTTTGGCGGAGGAATGAGAATTATTACAGATATAGAGCGTGAATTAATCGAAGGTGTTGTCAAGCTCATCTTAAAGGATCTCATGGAATCATGGAAACAGATAGTAGAATTAAATATGAAGATTGTTGCCACGGAAACATCTCCTCAACTTATTCAGGTAGTTGCCCCTAACGAAATAGTTATTCTAATCGTTTTCGAATTAAAGGTCGGAGATGCAAAGGGATTTATGAATTTTTGTATTCCTTCAATAGTTTTAGAGCCTATTGCACATCGTTTTTCTCAGGATTGGTATGCGGATAGAGCAAAGATGAGTGTTGAAGAATTAAAAAAGATTAAATTAAATTTACTTAAAACAAAAATTAGTATGGATGCTGCAATTGTAGGAAATACATTGACAACGGAAAATATATTAGGTATAGGTGTTGGCGATATCATTAAACTTGAGACAGGCGTAAATGACGGGTTAAGCGTTTTACTTAATGGGATTGAAAAATTTTCAGCATATGAATTTAGCAGTAAAAAAAGAAAATCGGTAAAAATTGCCGATATAATACAGAGGGAGTTTAAAAATGAATAATATAGAGCAATTATCGAAATTATTTGTAGAAAATTGGACATCGGTCTTTAATACAATTTTAGGAAAGGATGTAACCGTTTTAATTGATGGCGTGGCTAAAATTAATAAATCTGAACTTGAAGCAAAAATTGGTGATTTTGATTCGTTTGTTTCAATGTCGTACAACGAAGAAAATTCAGATAAAATAGTACTCTTGACAAAGAACAAACTCATCTCAATAATATCTAATCTTATGATAGGACTTGATACATTTACGGATGAAATAAATGATGATGATAAAGATGCGTTTAATGAGGGAATTAATCAGATGTTTGCGTCTTGTCAAGTACCTATTAAAGAGATTCTTGAATTGGATATGAAATTTTCAGGAATGTCTTTTATAGAGCAAAATAACGTAATCGGACTATTTGATGATAATGAGGTAAATGTTTGGAATGTAAGTGTTGAATTGCCTGATATATCGAAGGAGATTTTTATGTTAATCACTCCTTTAAGTTTTGGTGATTCTATGGTTGAGAATGAGGATAGTGTTTCCGAGTTGAAAGTTCCAGCTAAAAATATCAAAGAAAACGGTGCAGTTGGTAATATTGCAGGATATGAGGATTCTAATATTAATCTTATTCTTGATGTTGAATTACCCATAACAATACGCATCGGTACGACTGAAAAAAAATTAGTTGAGATTATGAGGTTAGGCTTAGGTAGTATTATAGAATTGGAAAAGGTTGTTGATGACCCTGTTGATGTCTTGGTAAATGATAAACTTGTAGCAAAGGGAGAGGTCGTTGTCTTGGACAGTAACTTTGCAATAAGAATTATTGATGTTGAAAGTAAAGTCAAGAGAATACAATCTTTAGCATAAAGGCAAGAGATTTTTAAAACCTGAAATTTTAATCAAAATCTACTGCAATGCAAAATATTTTATATCTTCATTTAGCTCAATCACTTAACTTGTTATAATAGACTTCTTGAACATTTCGCTACAATTTTGATGAAAATTTCAGACTAAATTTGTTTTTGACATATTCTTAAACTTGTATTAGTATTTGACGATGATAATATTTAATAATGTATTGCCCTTTCCTATTCCACAATCAGATTGTGAAAGATCATATGTTTGGGGGAAGGATAATATTAATTTTAACAGCGAGGAATTTACGTTGATTAAGTCGAGCTCGGGAAAGGGTAAAACTACTCTATTGTCAATAATTTATAGTATTAGGCATGATTATTCTGGCTCTGTTACCTTCAATGGGGATGATATTAAATATTTTTCATCACGGGAGCGAAGTAATATCAGGCAAAATAAATTATCCTATCTCTTTCAGGGATTAAGCTTATTTGATGACCTTACCGGTTATGAAAATATTGAGCTTAATAATAAATTGACAAATTTTAAAACAAAAGATGAAATTATGGAAATTGCCAAGATACTTGAGGTGGATAAGTATATGGATAAGTTTGTAAGAAGATTGTCCTTTGGTCAAAAGCAAAGAATAGCTCTTATTAGAGCCTTATGTCAACCTTACGAGTATCTATTGCTTGACGAACCGTTTAGTCATCTTGATAAAGATAATCAGGAAATTGCCTGTAAATTGATTACAGACGAGTGTAAAAAAAATAAAGCCGGTTTAATCTTAACGTCGTTGGGCAGTGAATATTTTTTAAAGTATGATAAAATATATGAGATTTGATTATGTTAGTAAAACTTCTTTTAAAAAAAACGGGTAGATTACAATTAATAGGGGCAGTATTTGGTACAATAACGGGAATGTTTCTACTTCTAATTACAATACAATTCTATTTTGATGCGAATTCTCTTATCAGCCATAATAAAGATTTAATAAATCCCGAATATATGGTTTTATATAAGAATGTTACTATTTTTAATACGATAGGGGATAGAAAGGCTGTCTTTACCAACGATGAAATAATTAATATTAAAAAACAAACTTTCGTAAAGAGTGCATCTGCCTTTTTATCAAATAAATTTAAGATTTTCATTATTGTTAAAATTGGTAATTCAGAGCTTACCAGCGGTTTGTTTTTTGAAGCTATTCCCGATGAGTATATTGATTTTGAAGGGAAGAATGAAAATAGTTGGAAGTGGAAAACCGATAAGAACGAATTGCCCATAATAATACCGAGAGATTATGTTAATTTGTACAATTTTGGATTTGCACCGGGACAGGGGCTTGCACAGATACCTGAAAAGGCATTTGAATTAATTCCAATCAAGGTTAGAATTAGCGGAAATGGAAAGACTAAGGTCTTAAATGCAAGAATTGTAGGCTTTTCCGACAGAATAAATTCTATTATGGTTCCTTATTCATTTTTATCATGGGCTAATAAAGTTTATGGTGATATGAAAAATAAAATGGTATCAAGAGTTATAATGGTAACGGATAATCCTTCAAATCCTGAAATATTGAAATTTTTGAAAAAAAATAAATACTTGACTCTAAAGGATAAGTTAAAAAATAGCAGAATTAGTACAATACTAAAAATAGTTTTATTTGTTGTAGGAGGAATATCCGTTTTAATAATTTTTCTTTCCTTTTTCATATTTATTTTAAGCTTTCGTCTATTGATATCAAAATCGTTTGAAAAAATAAAAATTCTTATACATATCGGGTATCATTATTTAACAATCAGTAAACTTTATATCTTATATTTTATGGTAATAATTATTTGTGTTGATATAATAACGGTTTTTTTACTGTATTTTACTAAATTAAAATTAAATAAGTATATTATTCCCTTGGGCTTTGATATTAATCAAAATATTTATCCTATTGTACTTGTATCCGCTGTTATATTGAGCCTTTTCATTTTTATAATGAATGCAATTTCAATTATTGTCCAAATTAAGAAGGCAGAGTAAATAAAAAGAGGCTTTCCTTTAAGATTTGTGAGAAGACATAGCCTTTTTAGCAGATAACCATACTTTATATGTTTTATTGCTTATTAATTAAAGTTATTATTCTTGCCTGAAATTTTAATCAAAATCTACTGCAATGCCCAATAAGCCCCTTCTAACTGCGTTAAACTCAATCACTGTATTGAAAAATAGTTAGACTATTCTTCATTTAGCTCAATCGTTTAACTTGTTATAATAAACTTCTTGGGCATTTCGCTACAAATTTGATAAAAAATCCAGGTCTTGTTAGTCTTGATTTAGTATTTAAATTAATGTAATATTGTTTCATTAAAATACAAAACAAATTTGTGAATGAGGATTGTTTATATGGGGAGACGGGAATCAGACTCTAAAAATGATTTAATCAAAAAATATTATGCTTTAAATGATATTGAGCAGAAAGTAATTCAAATGATTGCTATTTATTATATTGATGCAAATAAAACCGAGTTACTAAGATGTGCAGGAAAGTGTAAAATAATTGATAAGGACGATAAAATTCTAAACCGTGATAAATTTTATAAAATATTAAATAAATTATATGAAATAAATTTTATAATCAACGATCTTTATCGTTATTCAAACCTTAGATATAAATGCAATTCGTCAATTACTGTATTTTTAGCTAAGGAATCATTGATTGAGGGACATTTATCCGATTATATTGATGCAACAAGAGAAGTATTCCGAGCAAATCGACGTTATAGTTCTTATTATAATGATAAAAATTTTGAATGTTCAATAAGAGATTTGCAGGCTGATATTTTATTAAAGAATGGAGAAAACATTCGAGAAAACTTAGATTATTGTTTAGATAACCATTTGACGGATTTTTTTAAACTTACCATATTTAATGAATTATTAAACGAGCCTTTTCGAGCCGATTTATTTGATGGTCTTGGTTTTGAGGATAGAATCTCTTTATTAAGAATTGTAATTACTGTGGTATTAAATAATACTAACAATATTGAAAGTCTTGAACCTTTAAAAGAATATTACATTAATCAATTTGAAAAAACTAAACATAATAAAGATAGAAGGCTTTACTATTTTAATTCAATATCGGAACTATTCTCTATAATGTTGTTTAGTGAAAATTTAGAAAGATTTATTGCCCTTTTTTTAAAAAATGATGATTTTGATGATATTAAATATAGATTTCTTGGGGTATTTCATTATTTGAATGGCGAAAATGAAAAGGCAATAGCTGAGTTCAATCTTGCATTAAAAACATTTCGGCGAGAAAAGAAAAAAAAGAAAATATTATTTAATGATATAACCGATACATTTTATATTCTTGCAAATATAAACTCTGATAGCATTGCCTTTCATAAAACTTTAGAAGAAATTTATTTATATGAAGAAAGACACCCAACTAACAGTTATCATAGAATTAATAGCTTATACGCTCATATTCTCGCACTTGAAAATAAACAAGATAAAGGGAGGGTATATTTGAGTGAGCCGATTGATATATTCTCACATTATATTACAGAACTTGTAAAATCAATGAATTATAAGAAACTTTTAGATAATAAAATCATAGAACAATGTCGTTATAAAGCAAAAAAAATAGGTTTTGAATGGTTGGCTGTTCAATTTTATTCAATTAGCAACCAATTCAAAATAAAAAACGATAAAAAAACGGAGATTAAATATATTAAGGATATGTTTTCTAAAAAAGAATCTTGGGAAAGAATATTAAACCACCTCAACGGGATTGATACATTTTTAGAAAAAGAGAAAACACAGGGTAGTCGTCTTATCTGGATTTTAAGCGTTGATGAGATATTTGATGGGAATAAATATAAAATATCTGATATTAAACCAAGAGTTCAAAAGTTAGGGAAAAATAATAAATGGAGTCAAGGCAGAGCTGTTTCTTTGAAAAAACTTTATCATAAAGAACTTGACTGCCTTACTTTAAAGGACATAGAACTCTGTAATTGCATAGAATTATATAAAGGATACTATTATTATGGTGAAGAATATAGGTTTGATATTAATACAGCTCTTCCAAGACTAATAAATCATCCGCATATTTATATTGAAGATATTAAAACGCACATAGAGTTGATAAAAAAAGAGCCTGAACTAAGTATTAAGAGCGGAAAAGATGGAAGTTATACCTTATTCTTAAATATATCTGGGACAGATTCAAAGACAATATATGAGGAATCAAAAAACAGATATTTTATGTATGAAATAAAATTTACTCATAAAAAAATATATGAAATTATTGGTAAAAAAGTTAGAATACCAAAGGATGGGAAAACACTTCTTATTAAAACAATATCAAAGATTTCTCCGTATATAACAATAAATACCGAATTGGAAAATTATTACGAGGGGGTTGAAAATGTCGAATCTGACAGCAGAATAAGAGTACAATTAAAACCGGATGATGATGGCTTAAGGATGCAGCTTTTTGTACGTCCATTTTTAGGAAGGGGTGGATATTATATCCCGGGAGAAGGACAAAAAAGAATTATTAAAAAGTTTGAAGATAAGACTTATCAAACCGAAAGAAATCTAATAAAAGAAAAAGAAAATGTGTATTTTATACTTGAGGCTTGCTCACAATTATCATTAGATGATAATACCTCCGAGCCTTTTTATTTTCACGATATTGAACAATCTTTGCAATTAATGAGTGATCTTCAGGAAATAAAGGACACGATTATAATTGAATGGCCAGAGGGAGAAAAATTTAAACTCTCGTCTAAGGCATCTTTTGTAAATCTAAGATTATCCTTAAAATCACAAAATGAATGGTTTTCATTATCAGGTAGTCTTGAAATAGATAATAAAAAGGTAATTGCTTTTGAGGAGTTATTGGAAAAAATCGAAAATTCAGAATCAAGATTTATAGAGTTAGACAATAATCAATTCATATCATTATCAAAAAAATTATATACAAAGTTAAATGAAATCTCTGCTATAACTTTCAAAAAGGAAAATGTCGTGCAGTTCAAATTACCGGCTGCATTGAGTATTAGTAACATTATAGATGAGGTAAAAAAAATTAAAACCGATAAGGAATGGAAAAAAATTGCCGAAAGAATTAAAAATGCTGAAAATGTAGAAATAGTGTTACCTTCAACTTTAAAGGCTGATTTTAGAGAATATCAATTGGACGGTTATAAATGGATGATGCAACTATCACAAATGGGTTTTGGTGCCTGCTTGGCAGATGATATGGGACTTGGAAAGACTGTTCAGGCACTTGCAATAATTTTGCAGAGAGCAACATTAGGTCCAAGTCTTGTAATTGCACCGGCATCGGTTGTTCATAATTGGAAAAAGGAAATAAGAAGATTTACACCTACTTTAAACTCAGTTGAATTACTAAATGAGAATAGAAAAAATATTATAAATAATCTTAAGTCTTTTGATATATTAATCACAACTTATGGCTTATTGGGAAGAGAATCCGAACTATTGGCTGATAAAGATTGGGCAACAATTGTGCTGGATGAGGGACAATTTATAAAAAATATGAGCTCGAAGCGTTCAAAATCTGCCATGAAATTGAAAGGAGCTTTTAAAATTATAACAACGGGAACGCCTATAGAGAATCATCCTCTTGAAATGTGGAATCTCTTTAATTTTATTAACCCCGGATTATTCGGAAATGCTGAATTCTTTAATAAGAGATTTACAATTCCTATAGTAAAGGATAATAATAAAGAGGCAAAAAACAAATTAAGAAAAATCATTACTCCGTTCATATTGAGACGAAAAAAAAGAGATGTCTTAGAAGAGTTACCGGCAAAAACAGAAATAACTCTCTATGCGGAACCGGATAAGGACGAGGTTGCATTTTACGAAGCACTTAGACGACAATCTATTAAATCTATTGAAGACA
>CAYOTE010000013.1:0-20113 GCA_964406785.1 uncultured Clostridia bacterium | reverse complement strand
CCTCCTTGTGTGTTCACCAATACAACTGATGCATTTTCATCTCCGTTAAAGTAGATGAGATTTTTTATTTCTTGAGATATCCCATTTTTAGGTACAATTTCAATATTTTCACCGTTTTCACAAGAAATTATAAAAAGTGTAATTAAAAAGACTATAATTAATTTTGTTGTTTTTATCATTCAGTAACCTCCCTCCTGTCTAATAAACTTGTATTTCCATTGGGTTCTTTATTATACCATTATTTAATAAAGAAGTCATTGTTGATACAAGCCTAAAATTTTAATTGACCTTTCTATTTTCTAAAGGCTCTTATAAAAAAAAATAAACTTATCAATATTGTAACCGCTAATAATAAAAACGCTCTTTTGATATGAGTATCACCAAAGCCAAAGTCTCCTATATTTACAATGGTAATACCAGAAACAAAAATTATAAAAGCAATCAATAAATTTTTCTTTTTTTTTGTCATAATATTTTGATTATTTTACAAACTTAATATCTTCTAATAATTCATAAAACATGGGCTCATCTTTACTGTATCTCAATTTAAGTATTTGTCCCTCAATAGCTTTTTTTTCAACTCCAAAAATATGTTGAATTAATGGTCCTTGAATCAATTTTCCTTCTATATTTTTTGCATTCCCACCAAGGACAATAAATTCTATTGTATATGCATACGTCCCATCATTCATTTGAACACTCTCTGTTATAGTTCCAACCGTTTCTACCCAATTAACTTGGTTTCTATTAGATATTTCTGAATCTAAACTATATTTATGCTTTATGGCAGAACAATTACTTATTAATAATCCCATAGAAACTAACAGGGATAACACTAAAACTTTTGTTATATTATCATATATCCTTTTTTCCATAATGATATTTCCTATTTAATGAAAGCTAAGATGCGTGCATCGTGCATAGTTATTGTTCTTATACCACTAAATTGGGTGTATAAGAACAGTCGTTTATACTTTTTTTTATCATTCATTAACCTTTTGTTTAAAAAACCATCAAATAGGCTACCGCCGTTGAGGTTTTGCCTGTTTTAACTAATATGTTTGTATATATCATAAAACCCTTATTGACAGGCGGTTTAGATTGTTCCCGACAAAAAGGTTTCATCTGTTTTTTTGCCTGCCAACGTTATTTATTAAAACATAAATAAAAAAAAATGTAAAGACCTGAAATTTTCATAAAAAGTGTGACGAAATGCTCAAAAAACATATTTATAACAAGTTAAAAGATTGAGCTAAATGAAAATGTATACTCTTTGATAACGCAGTGATTGAGAACTTAACACAGTTATAATAGTCTTAATTGAGCATTGCATTAGATTTTGATTAAAATTTCAGGTAAAGATACTTGGGTTTTTTATATACGAAACTTTTCTATTAAAATAATAAAAAACATAGAAAAAAAAAAAGTTTTATTGTAGAATTGTATTTAAAAATATAAAAATAAGGAGAACTTAATGAAAACATTAACAATTCAAGGTGATGTTTTAAAAACCGTAGTCGTTGCAATGTCAAATTCGGAGATTTTTGGTTCAATTAGCGAAGCTATACTGACAAAAATAGCTGAAAAGGCTGAATTAGATCAATTTGAAGATAATGAAGTAATAATAAAGCAAAAAACAGTATCTGATTCTTTTTTTCTTTTAATCAAGGGTGAAGTTGCAATAATAACTACTAATTCATCGGATGAAACTACGGAATTAGGACGAATAAAGGGACATAGTGTTATAGGCGATATAGGTTTATTGCTTGAACAGCCTCGAACGGCAACGATAAAATCAATTGGTTCATCTATGTTATTAAAATTTGATCGTTCTATTTTTGATTATATCGCAAAGAACCATTCGGAGTTTGGAATCGCACTCAGTAAATTTTTAGCCTTAAGGGTTCAACAACTTTCCAATAGAATTTCTTTACCTGAATTTGATCCTAAGACAGATGCTCCTACGTCAGAAGTCATTAAGATGATTCCCTTTGACTTTATAATCAGACATAGGGTTTTACCTCTCGTAATAGATAAAAAAACAATAAAAATCGGTTTGGTAAATAATCCAAATCAAAAAGTATTAACGGCAATTCATAACCATTTACCCGGACTTGAATTAAAATTATTACATATAAATAATAGTACCTTTGACGACTATGTTCAATCTTTCTCTGGTGTCGAAGATTGGTATGCAACAAAACTCGATGATAGTAAAGTAGAAAGTAAAGCGAAGCGTGTAACACCATCAAAGTTAAATTCATTGCTTAAGCGAATTATTGCTGAGGGAGCTTCCGATTTACACCTTTCGGCAGGTCAAATCCCAAGATGGAGACTCAATGGCGAGATTTCTCCTCTCGAAGGGACTAAGATGATAACAGAAACTGAAGTTTATGACTTACTAACTCCGGTTATGACAAAGAGAGCAATAAAAGAATTTCATGAGCAAAAAGACGTTGATTTTGCATATTCCATAAACGATATAGGTAGATTTAGGGTAAATATGTTCCATGAAGATAATGGTGTGAGTGCATCGTTGAGAGTTATTCCTTCAAATATTCTTACCTTTGAACAGTTAGGTATCCCCGAACCGGTCAAAAAATTATGTGAGCTATCAAAGGGTTTAATTCTTGTAACAGGTCCAACTGGCTCGGGTAAATCAACTACGTTAGCCTCAATGATAGACTATATAAACAAAAATAGAAAGCTTCATATAATAACAATTGAAGATCCTATAGAATTTATTCATCATAGCGATAAGGCACTTGTAACACAAAGAGAAATTGGAGACAGTGCTTCGGGATTTGCACGGGCTTTGAGGGCAGCATTAAGAGAAGACCCTGACGTTGTTCTCGTTGGTGAGTTAAGAGATCTTGAAACCATTGCCTTGGCTCTTGAGATTGCCAATACGGGTCACCTTGTATTAGGAACGCTTCACACAAGTTCAGCTATAGGTACGGTGAACAGAGTTATTGATGTATTTCCGGTAGATCAGCAAAACCAGATTAGAACAACTCTCAGCGAAACTCTTCAAGGTGTAATAGCCCAAGCTCTTTGTAAAAACATTCGTGGAGGACGGGTTGCCGCATTTGAAGTTATGATTAATAATATGGCTATATCAAGTCTCATAAGAGAAGAAAAAACAATTCAAATTCAATCTGTAATGCAGACAACAAGAGACATCGGAAATTCCTTCTTAAATGACGATTTGTATAGACTTGCTAATGAAAGGAAAATTGATCAAAATGAGGCAATGTCAAAATCAATAAATAAGGATGATCTTGCAAGACGGTTGGGCGTACAATATAATCCTAATAAAAGATATTAGATTATTACGTTTAACTTAAAGATTAAGGTAATGAAAAAATTTAGTGCAGAAGAAATATATTGAAAAAAAATTCCCTTTTTAATAGCGAAGAGGCTGTTTTGGAAACAGCTAATACTGTTCTTGAACAAAACAAAACAGCCTCGACGATAAATAAAAACGATTATATCTTTCTTAGAAAAAGCTATAAAAAAATATATAAACAGTTAAAGTTATTGGTTAAGATGGGTGATATTCAACAAAATAAGCTCAATAAATTAAACGAAAAGCTTGATAATCAGAATATACTTATAAAAAAAACCTTTGGAAGATATCTCTCGGATGATATTGTCGAATGTATTTTGGATTCACCGCAAGGTGCTGCACTTGGAGGCGAGAAAAGAGTCGTAACTATACTTTTAACGGATATAAGAGGCTTTACTGCCATTACAGAGAGAGAAACAGCTGAAAATATTGTAGGAATGCTTAATATTTATCTTGAAATAATGACTGAGATTATTTTTAAATACGGAGGCACTATTGATGAGTTTATAGGAGACAGTATTCTTGTAATATTTGGAGCACCCTTGAAAAGTAAAGACCATGCAGACAGATCAATAGCCTGTGCAATAGAAATGCAAAATGCTATGAATTTGGTAAATAAAAAGAATTTTGCATTGGGTTTCCCTGAAATTGAAATGGGAATAGGGGTCAATACCGGTGAGTTAATTGTAGGTAATATTGGATCTGATAAGAGAGCAAAGTATGCGGTAGTAGGTAGTAATGTAAACTTGGCTTCAAGAATAGAGTCATATACCGTGGGAGGACAAATTTTTATTTCAGAGAGTACATTAGATATGTGTCAAAACAAGATTAAAATAGATTCTTACTTTGAAGCCAAACCAAAGGGCGTAGCAAAATCTATAAAAATATACGATATAAGTGCTATTGAAGGTAGTATAAAAAAGTATTTGAATATAAAAAAAGATAAATATATTATGTTAAAAAAAAATATTCCGATAAATATATCATGCTTTGACGGTAAACATGGGACAGATGAGGTTTTTAAAGGTAATATATTAAAAATAAATACTCGTGAAGCTTTGATAAAAACTCAAAAAATAATACCACAATTTACAAATCTTAATATTTCTCTTGTGAAAAACATTTCGCTAAAAAAAAAAACGACTTTGTATGGTAAAATAACAAATAAACTGGATAATAAAAATAATGCCGTAAATTGTGAATACAATGTCCGTTTTACATCCGTACCTGAAAATTTTGGAGAGATTATTAAAAGATATGAAGAATAAAGATATACTTAAAACGCAAAGCTTAAAGAAAATATATAATGGTATTCCCGTTGTCAACAATATTAATATTGAAATTTCCGCAGGACAAATTATAGGACTCTTAGGAAGAAACGGAGCCGGCAAAACCACAACATTTTTGATGTTATCAGGTATAATTAAACCAGATTACGGGACAGTTTTATTGAATGATGAAAATATTAACGAGATGCCATCACATATAAGAGCAGAAAAAGGTCTTATATATCTCCCTCAGCAACATTCCATCTTTCTCAAAGCTTCAACTTTCCAAAATTTATTTATGATCCTTGAGCTTTATATGAGTGAATCGAAGGCAAAGATTAAAGCGAAAGAACTTTTGGAAGAATTTGGTCTTATGCATATTAAAGATTCGGACTCTCATTCATTATCGGGCGGAGAAAAAAGAAGATTAGAAATCGCAAGAGCTTTAATAATGAAACCTAAATTTCTTTTTCTTGACGAGCCTTTTACAGGCATAGATCCAATTACAATTCTTGAAATACAACAAATTCTTTTAAAATTAAAAGAAAAAAATATTGGGATAATTATTACGGATCATAACGTTAAGGATACATTCCGAATTACAGATAGAGTATATATTCTACAAAAAGGACAAATTCTCAGCTCAGGCTCACCGGAAAAAATAATCTCGGAGTCAAAAACAAGAGCACTTTTTCTCGGGAATGACTTTAACTGGACAAAATAAGGATAAATTTAAGGACAAATTGATTGGGTGATTGTGCTAAACATTAATTTGGATAAAACTTAAAAAAAATTGGTATAAGAGTTATGGATACAAAAGAATAGAGTATTAACAGCGGAAAACCTAATTTAAAATAATCCGTAAACTTATAACCACCTGCACTATACACAATAATATTTGTTTGATAACCGTAAGGCGTAAGAAAACTACCACTTGAACCGTATGCGACAGCCATAATAAAGGGTATAGGAGAAACAGCCAGAGATATTGAAATCGAATAAGCAAAAGGAAAAACAATAGCGGCAGCTGCACTATTTGTGATAAATTCAGATAATATACGAGTTAAAATAAATATTCCAATAAAACTCCCGTATATTCCGTATCCAGACGAAATTTTTACGATAAAATCAGCAATCATATTTGAAGTGCCGGAACTAAGTAATACTTTTGAAATCCCTATTGCAGAGCCGATTAAAAGGACTATATCAATATTAAGATTATCTTTGAGTTCTTTTAGTGAAACAATCTTTGTGATTAAAAAAATAAAAAGGGCAATTAGCATGGTTTTAAAAAGCGAAACGATACCTGTTGAAGCTATTATTATTCCTAAAAGAAAAACTAATATAATAAAAAAGCTTTGCTGTGTTGTAAATTTAGGTAATATTTGTAATTTATTAATAGAGTAGAAATTCGATTTAATATTATCTCTTTGTGCATAATCCTTACCTACTGCCAATATAAGATCATCTCCGGGCTTTAATACAATAAGACCGATTTTACCTGATAATTTTATATTTCCTCTTCTTACGGCAACTACGGCCGCATTAAATCTACTTCTAAAATTTACCTTTTGAATTTTTTTACCCACTAACCATGATTTATGAGAAACTACCACTTCTACAAGATTGTCTTTAAGAATGTCAGTTGTTTGACCAAAGATTTTCAAATTATCACATAATTTAAGATCCTGTATGTTTTGTATATCACCGGTAAATACTAATTTGTCGTTTTTTTCTATGACCTCATGTGGTGATACCGGTGAGAGAAGATGATTATCTCTGATAATTTCGGCAAGAAATATATTATTCAATTGCCTTAGTTTATTATCCAGTACTGTTTTACCTATTAGGGAAGAATTTGGCATAACTTTTGTTTCAATAAAATAATTTGATGGAGTATTGAAATTACTAATTTTATTATCAGGAAGCAATTTATCTGAAAATATTGTTAAATACAGTACACCCACAAGTACTAAAGGAATACCCACATACGCAAAATCGAACAATCCAATTGACGATAACCCCATATCTATTACAAATCCATTAATAATAAGATTGGTTGCTGTCCCAATTAAGGTCATTGAACCTCCTAATATTGCAGCAAAAGATAACGGAATTAAAAGTTTTGACGGTGAATAAATTTTATTATTCTTTATCGGACTTATAAATGAAGCTACTATTGCGGTATTATTTAGAAAACCTGACAGTATCGCAGACAAAAAGGACATTTTAAAAACAGTCTTTTTAAACGATTTTTTATTAAAGAATAATTTTGAAATATAATCAATAATTACTGTTTTCTCAAGAACACCGGCTACCAATAATAAAACAACGAGTGTCATAATTGAAGTATTTACAAAATTTATTAGTAAGTCCTCTGTTTCAATAAGGTCTAATACATAGTAGAAACTTAAAAACGAAAAAAAAATAATAGACGGTTTTATTTTTGTTTTAATAAGTAAAATAATAAGAATTATTAGAGAAAATAATATAAAATATTTCATTGTATAACTAAATGCTACTTATTTTTTTTCCCAAAAAAAGAAAATTTAGATGTTTTCTTTGCTTTTTTATTATATGCCTCAAGTTTTTTTTTTGCGACGGTATTATCAGGATTGATAGAAAGAGCCTTTCTAAAAAAGCCCTCAGCCCTTTGCGGTAACTGTTCCATTTCAAAAAGCATGCCCATTCTAATCATTGAATCGGCATTCCAAGGGTCAAGTTCGATTGATTTTTCAAAATTTTTTTGTGCCGCTCTACGTAAACTTACAATATTCATTTGACAGGTAGCAAGTAACAAAAAATAAGAAGCCTTTGTATTATCCAGTCTTACAGCCTCTTCTAAAAAATTAGTAGCTTCCCAAAATTTTGCCTGTTTATGAAGAGTTATCGCTTTTCTATATAATATTTTTGCCTTTTCTATAAGATTTTCAGTGTTACCATTTTCATCAACACCGTTTATTAATTGCATATCATATTCTTTTCTTTTATCAACGTTACTTAATATTTCGTAGGCTTTATTTATCGTTCCAAACACATAATTTGCCTTGTCTTTAATGTCCGGATCCGATGCCTCAGCTACTCTATCAGGATGAAACTTTTTTGCAAATTTAAAATACACCATCTTTATATCATCAAAAGAAGCGTTATTTTTTATTTTAAATAATTCATAGTAATTAACTTTAGATTTTTTTAATGTATTAAATAAAGTTATTAACTCTTCTATGTTTTTGTCCAACTCTTTGTTAACAGTTACTTCCATAAATGAAATAATATTAAGGAGATAATAATATATAATTTTTTTCCAAAAACTATTTGTTTGGAGTTTAAGTTGTTGGGCAATTTTACAGCTCGGTACATTGGAAAAAGCTTTTATTTTATTTAAAAAGACAATATCTTCGTTAGAGATATGCTCGTTTATCAAATTGGGAATGGCTCCAACAGCCGGTGCCATATCTTTTAATCTATTTTGATAGTAAGCACAATTAAAAGAACTTGATATTCCTTCTGAAATAATTCCCGGCAATTCTATTCCAAATTTTGAATCATCAGGTAAATTGGGCTCACCTTTTATAAAATCCCATTCTCCCTTTGATAATGAAAAAACAGATGTGGCAATTGCCCTTGCCTGATAGAGTAAGGCAAACAAAAGATCTTCTTGAGATAAAATATTCATATCAATCAATATCTCACCCAATTTGTTTTTTTGGTTTTTTACAATATCATTAATATTAAGAAACTGCTCTTGATTAATTTTACCTATTTTGAAAAGAATTTCCCCAATTCTCTCTTGCATAACAGATGTTTTTGCAAACGCAAGATTTCCGCTAATAAAATACATTTTTTTCTTGAAATCATCACCTTCAACGACAAGTTCTCCTGAAATTCTCTTGTGTAATATCTGTTTAAACACTATTGGTACAGGAGTCTCTATCACTTTTTTGCCCATACTAAACTATCTCCTCCGTACATTTCCTAACACCTAACACAAATGTAGACTACACTAAAATAAAAAAAAAGTCAAAATTTTGTTTTTTCCTAAAATTTTAATTAAGATTTCATTTTTTATTATGGATTTATGTTTTTTCATATGTTATGATGATTAATTATGTTAATGAGAATAAAAAACAGTGAAGAAGAGATATCAAATGCCGTAAGAATCAGCTTAAAACATACTCAAGCTTCGTCGTATGCAGTGACAATAATGAACGATGAAGACCTTTGTTTAAGAAGAATTTTAATTTTTTTTGTTGATAGGATACCTACATTATTTTTAATCATCGAGAATGTTATTGAATTATTGATTTTTTGCTTTATCGCAATAAATAGTTGAAAATATTCTATTATGTTAAAAATGTTAAAAAAAATATTATTTGTATTAACTACGCTTATTTTATTAAGTTGTACATATTTCTGCTTTATAAATAAAGCTCAAAATGAATGGGTAATTGAAGAAACCGAGTTTAAAGCTAAGGATGGATTTTTATTGAAGGCATATTACCTGCATCCTAAAAATTCAAATAAAAAATATCCGGCAGTTGCATGTTTGCATCAATTATGGGGAAATAGAGATGATTTTTTAAAACTATTTCCGTATTTTGCGAAATCTGGAATTATTGCCATTGCACCGAATTTCCCAAGACAAAGACCTAATTTAGATCATAGAAGAATCTCCGATTTAACCGATTCAATTAATTTTTTAGAGAATATGAAATCTGTTGACTCAAAAAGAATAGGAATTATAACTGCAAGTTTTACTGTAGAAACCGGTTTGATGGCGATTAGAGGTAAAAAGAATGTAATTGCCGATGTTATGATATCAGGTCCGGTATTAAGTGAAAATTCTAAAAAATGGATAACGAGAAATTCTAATTTGGCTATTTATACAATAACTAGTATATTTGATCAAAAGCCCGATCATCCCCCGTTTCATCATTTGGTAATGGAGGAATGTTTAAAACGAAGCCTTAATCCTTTCTCTCGTTCTTTTTTTATTAAGGATAAAAAAAATAAATTTTCCATATATGCCCATGGTACATTCTTGTTTGATGAAATTCCGCAAAGTCTCAATAAAATTCAAAATTTTTTTACAGACGTATTTGAAATAAAAAACAAAGAAAATGGCTTCATTAGAGAGGTATTACCAAAATACACTGTTTTTTTTAAATCAACCGATGGCTTTCCTATTACAGCAACATATAAACAACCAAAAGCAATAAACAATAAAATCCCTGCTGTTATTCTCTATCCGCCACAGTTTTATAATCGTGAAATATACAAGGAACTTATTTATCAATTTATTGCAAGAGGAATAGCTGTCCTTTTACCCAATATAAAAAGGACCTGTCGTGAACAGAGGACTCTGCACCTCTGCGATAAAGAAATAAACGGAGCTATTAACTTTTTAAAAGAAAGAAAAGATATCGATAATAATAGAATCGGAATAATGTTACCATCCTTTTATTTCTTATCCGCAGAACAATTAATTAAGGACAAAAAAATTCCGGTTAAGACAATAATTTTAATGCATTTTGGAAGATTAGATTTCGGTGTTAAAGTAGAGCATATATTAAAAAATAAAAACAATTATGATATACATTATATAGAAAAGAAAAATTTTGATAAGATGATATATCTATTTAGGAAAAATTTATGAAAATAAAAACGATATTATTATTCTTTATCATTATAATTACATTTTATCAAGTCAATGGTAAAAAAACGAACAAAACAGAAAAAACGAACAAAATTACCGATATAGAGAATATCATAGGTAAACAAGTCCATATAAAAGCCGGCAACTATTTTATTGGAAATAATAAAGAAAAAGATAATAAACCTCTTAGAAAAAAATATTTTAAAAGTTTTTACATTGATATAACGCCTGTAACAAATAAACAATACTTGAAATTTATAAAAGAGAGTTCTTATAAACCCATGGGCAAATTTTTAAGCTTAGAGCCTGAAAAAAATCCGTATTTGCCCGCAACCGCTCTTACTTATTATGATGCTAAGTCCTATGCAAAATATTATCATAAAAGATTACCTACTGAATGGGAATGGGAAATTGCAGCTCGTTCATTAAGACAAGACGTTATTTACGTATCAATAGAATTAAATCATAGAAAAAGAGGACATTTTATTTATGACAGGATTTATCGTAAGAAACAAGTTTGTTCATATCCTCCGAATATTATTGGTATATACGGAATGGCAGGCAATGTTTTTGAATGGACAAAAAGCGAATATGATAATGAATTCTTATACGGGGAATATTACAAAAAGCATAGAATAATGGTATTACGGGGAGGCTCATGGTCAAATAATGCAACAGATGTCAGGGTTACAACAAGAACACCTTTTGCAGCATCACGTGAACTTAATTGGTTAGGCTTTCGTTGTGTTTCTAAAACTCCCGTAAACACATATGTAAAATAAGTTTAATAGCTTATCTTTTATATTTTTATATTTTCATTTATATACTTAACCTGAAATTTTAATCAAAATCTACTGCAATGCCCAATATACTCATTCTAACTGCATTAAACTCAATCACTGCATTGCAAAATAGTTAGACTATTCTTCATTTAGCTCAATCGTTTAATTTGTTATAATAAGCATCTTGGACATTTCGCTACAATTTTGATGAAAATTTCAGGCTTAAAAATATTGACTTGGATATGTTAATTGCATATAATCACCTATTAGTTGGAGACTTATGAGTAGTAAAAAAAACAATTCAAATGATATGCTGAGTGTAGAGGAGATTTCAAATCTTTTTAAAATTCCATACATAACATTACAGCGTTGGATATATCAAGGTAAAATTCCTTATAAAACCGTTGGTAAGGATTATTATTTCAAGAAAAGTAATATATACAAATGGGCAAAATTACATGGTTTTGAGATTGAAAGTAAGGATGATTCATATGAAAAGAATGTTACGGAGCTATCACTTTCAGATGCTGTAAGTGATGGCGGTGTCTATTATGACATCCCGGGAGAAAATATATATAAAGTTTTTGAAAATAGTTTGGATAAGATAAGTTTTTTCAATAAGGACAATAAAATTGAAATTTTAAATCAATTAATTGACAGGGAAGAAATTGCGTCAACCGGTATAGGAAGGAGTATTGCAATTCCTCATATTAGAAATATGTATAATTTGAAAATTGATGTAACAAAAATACCAATTTTTTTTTTACAAAACGACATTGATTTTAACTCCATTGATAAAAAACCGGTCTTTATGTTATTTATGATGTTTACAACATCTGCCTCGGTTCATCTCAGAATGCTGTCTAAGATAAGTCATCTCATTCAGGATAATAATTTTTTAGATAATATAAGAGAGAATAAAGACAAAGATATGTTAATAAAAAAAATCATCAACTTTGAACAAACATTGTAAATGAAAAGACTCAACGGCATTATTAGAAAGATATTTGTAAATTTTGATACGAGATTACAATTAGGTATTATAGCTTTTTTTGTCGGTGTCAGTAGTGGCTTGGCTGCAATTCTTTTAAATTACGGATTAAAAAAACTGTCATTTCTTTTTCATTCTGCTAAGAGTTCTTTACTGCTTATTTTAATCCCCGCACTGGGAATATTTCTTACCGTAGTAATATTAAAATACATTATCAAAGATTTTGGTGGGCACGGTATTCCTAATGTTATTCATAGTATCAGTATTGACGGAGGCAAGCTTAAACTCAGATCTTCATTTTCCAAACTAATCGGCGGATTAATTACAATATCGACAGGTAATAGTGCCGGTCCCGAAGCTCCGGTTGTTGTAAGTGGTGCAGCTATCGGTTCAAATATAGCAAGATACTTTAAATCTAATGAGATGATAAAAATAGCTGTAACCGGCTCTGGTGCTGCTGCTGCAATCGCTGCTATATTTAATGCACCTTTAACAGGCTTTATCTTTACTATGGAAATAATAATAGGAGAATGGACAACTCCGTATATGTTGCCCGTAGCTATTTCATCGGTAACGGGTACGATAGTCAGTAGAATGTTTAACGGCAATCAAATTCCTTTTGCACATAGACTTTATGATGTAGGAATCAATGATATAATTGCTTCAATTGGCTTAGCTATTGTAATATCAATGTTTTCATTGCTATTTATTAAATCCTTGAAAAATATTTCCACTATAATGGAAAAGTATCTTAAAAATTCAATGGTAAAAGGGGTAATCGGAGGCTTGGTTGTTGGCTTAATCTCGTTTCAAATAATTGAGGTAAGGGGTGAGGGATATGAACTTATCAAAAAAATAATCTCGGATAATTATTCCACGTCTATATTATTTTTATTATTGATAATTATATTAAAAATTATTGCGACATCGTTAACCTTGGGCTCGGGAGGAACGGGAGGAGTTTTTGCTCCGGCTCTGTTGATAGGCAGTGCAGGCGGATTTTTATACTATCTCATATTACAATCTTTACTACCCAATGTAAATTTTGGTCCCGCAAGTCTTTTCGCCTTAGTCGGAATGGGCGGTATGGTAAGCGGAACCTTAGCCGCACCACTCACTGGAATTTTTTTAATTGTTGAAATTACAAGCGGTTATGATGCGATTTTGCCTCTTTTACTCGTAAGTTTTTTATCCTCTTTAATTGTAAAATTATTTGAAAAACATTCTATATATCATTACGAGCTGATAAAACAGGGTGTTTTTTTAAGACCGAGAACAGACGGAAGAATTCTATCGGATATTAAACCATCCGAGCTTCTTGAAACAGATCAAATTAAAATTACTCCGAATATGCTTTTAAAGGATCTCGTACCTATTATAAAAAAATCAAAGAGAAATTATTTTCCTGTAATTAGTACTAAAGACGAACAATTTTTAGGTATTGTAAATTTCAATGACGTTAAAGAATTTATCTTTGAACCAAATTTATTGAGTTCAATAATTATTGAAGAAATTATGCAAACAGATTTTATAACCTTATCATTAGACGAAAATTTAATTCAAATTCAAAAGAAATTTGATAAGTCAAAGTCATGGAGTCTTCCTGTCGTAAAAAACGGGAAATTCTTAGGATTAATATCAAAGGCAACGATGCTTGATCTTTATAGAAAGGAACTTAAAGCTCAAACCGAGCAATAAATCTTAAAATATCGAGAAATCATCAAAGAAGACATAACTGTCGGCTTTTGACCATAGTCCGATTTTACCGTTTATTTTTTCTCTCCAATTATAGTTTATATATATCTTATTATTGAGATATCCCTTAATATTTTTGCCGTTTATGACAATTTTTAACTCATACCATTTTTTTGTCAGAGCCTTTGCATTTCTTACCCATCTTACGGCTTTTCGCTTACCTCTTTCCATTTTAAAGAGCACAAGATTATTTTCAAGTGGATTTGCTCTTACTACGAGATAGTCTCCGTTTTGCTTAATATTAAAGGCAATGCCGGCAGCCTGATCAATACGACCGCTGATACCCTTGAATTTTACTCTTATTGAGCCGTTTTTGAAATTCTTTATTTTTTTACAAATTGTAAGGGGGAAATATTTATAAGCTTCCAAATTATCTAAAAACTCGGCATATCTATCTCCGTATAAACCCTTTGCCTTACTTACTATTCCGCTGGATACAAGTCCTTTTTCCCATCTCCTGCCATCAACTGCATAAACTAAATTTTTCCCGTCTATATCAATATGCCATTTACCGACAAAGGATGAAAAATTAACTGCCTCAGCACCAATTGTACCCTTATCAAAGGCAAAAAATATTTTTTCTTTTATTTCAGCATTCACAAAGACAGTTAGAATGATTAGTAAAATTATTAAAACTTCAACTTTTTTTTTCATATTGCTTTCTCCTTTTTTTAAAGTATAAAAACATCATAATAAATGGCAAAAAAAACAGGTATAAGATAAATAAGTATATGCTCCAACCCTTTTTTACGGTAAGAGGATAACCTTTAAATTGTTTATTATCTTTTGACTTTTTTATTTTTATATCGCTTATTTTTTCAAGAATCATAAATATTTCGTGTTCACTATTTGAAAAAGTTTGTATTGTTTTATTATTGACTGTATATTCAAAACGACCGTAATTTTTATGAAGAGATTTACCGCTTGCGAAATGAACAGCCTGATTGTTTTTTACCATTCTAAGCTTCTTTAAAAAATCACGCTCATAATCTTTAAACCTGCTGTCAGTGGGTTCCAAGAAGACCTTTATGTCAATAACCGGTAATACTTTTAAAAACCTGGTCTTTCCTGTGGAAAATGAGTTTTTTTGACTTTCGCTGATGTCTGATTTGTATTGAAAGTTTAAAATCAAGCTTGAAATTATAAGATAGACAATGCTCGTTATTATTATGAGTTTTGTCCTATCTCTTATGCTGAAATTGAAGAAAAAATAAGCTATTACGAAAAAAAATCCGGCTATGAGAAAAAAATAAAAAACAGATTGAACAGACAGTATTCCGTCTTCAAATTGTTTAAGTCTTGCCGTTACCGTCCATTGAGAGAGAGTATCAAAAAAGGAAAGAATATGCATCTCTTTACCAAAGTCGATAAACCATGAAAACATAATAAAGGCAATTGAAAATATTGAAGCCTGAGAACTTGTTTTAAAAAATGAGGCAGAAAAAAATGAAACGGAGATGACAAATAAACCGTAAAAAATATAACCTGAAATCAAGAGGAGTATTTCTGCCCACGGAAGATGTCCGCCGAGAAAATGCCAGAAAAGAAATAAAGGGACAAAGGTAATAATTGAAACAAGTACAAGAATTATAGCCGAGAGTATTTTGGTAATAAACACAAAACTCAATGAGTGTGGGAATTGAGCAATAAGGACAATTGTATTATTGCTTTTCTCATCCGATATTGTCCGTATAAATAGAAAGGGAGCAATCAGAGACAGGATGAGAAAAAAACCTCCGAATGTCGGAGCAAAGACTCCCGGTACAGGCTCAAATCCGCTGGCATACAGGGCATTTCCAATAGCGGTTACACTTGCCTTTGAGTATAAATCAACTGCTGAAAAAAAACTATAGGAGATAAGAGCAAATAATAAGATAAAATAAATTATAGTCGTTTTGCTCTTAAAAATATATTTAAGCTCTTTATGCATTAAAGCGTATTTCATCTTATTAATGCCTCCAAAAATATTTCTTCAAGAGAATTTTTATTACGGGGAAATTGATTTTTGAGTTTATCAAAACTTCCCTTGGCAATAATATCTCCGTCATTGAGCAATACAAAATAATCACATATTTTTTGAGCATAGGTTAATTGATGTATGGACATGATAAACGTTTTGCCTTGCTCATTTTGTTTCTTAAATATATCTATTATATCTCTTAATTGTAAGGGATCAAAGCCGTCAAAGGGCTCATCCAAGACAATAATGGGTTTTGTATTAGAAAGAGCCGTATATAGTTTAAGACGTTGATGCCAACCCTTGGATAAATGTTTGATTTGCTTATTATATACAGATTTAAGAGAGAGTAAGTCTAATAAATCTTCATTTTTATAGTCAATTGACGCATGATAAAAATCAAGAAATTCATCGACAAAATATTCAGGATAAACAGACATCTTTTCAGGCATATAGGATATATGACTCTTTATTTGACGAAAACTCTCAATTTTTTGTTCTTCAATATAAATATTTCCCGTATCATGATTTTCAAATCCTGCAAGTATTTTAAGCATGGTTGATTTACCGGCACCATTTGGCCCTATAATACCGGTGATAGAATTTTCAGGAATAATAAGCGATATATTGTTAAGAATTTTTGCCTTTAAATATGTTTTTGATATTTCTCTTAACTCTATCATTCAAGCCTCATATTGTAATTATTGTCTTGTTATATATGCGTTAAATAATTCCTTAAAGAGTTTCGGAACAAGCTTCATCTCTTCCGGTGTTGCTACATATGCAATTCTCATCTGTGTTTTTCCGGGATTTGCCTCTCCCTTTTCAACTGAATAAAAACCTGCCATAGGAGATACAAGAAGTGTGTAATATACGCCGTTAATTTCGACCTTTCCCTCTTTTGAACAGTACATGACAAAATCCGAAGCATCAAAATTCGAATTAACAAGATTTCTTACGTCAACAACCGAATAAATAGAGGCATCGGGACTTGAAACAATTATTCCGGGAAGAGCTTGTTTTAAATCATTGCTCAATCTTACCATCATTTCCTTATAATAATTTCTTAATTGGGAGTACCACTTCTTTAAACTATCATGATTCTCTTTTGCCAGACCTCCGAATATATATTGACCTATTGCATTTGAACATAGGTTTGCCGTATTTTCAGCAACCGCCTTTACGTGTAAGGCTTCGTTATCCGTAATTATGGCACCTATTCTTAAACCACAGGCATTCCAAACCTTTGAAGCTGTCTCAATACTGACCCTTCTACCCTCAATACCGGGCACATCGGCATCTGTAATTCCCCAAACACTTGATGTCTTATCTTCCGTATAAAATAACTCTCTATAAGCCTCATCACTTACCATCCACATATTATACTTTACACATAACTCAGCCAACATCTTCATTGAAGCAAAATCATAAAAATGACCGGTAGGATTATCATATGGAATGACAACCATGGCATTTGGTTTATACTTATTTATTATTTCTTCAATTTCCGCTCTATCAGGCAGGGTAAACTTACCGTCCTCCTGTAAATTTCTTGTTACGGAGACTGTTTTTCTCCCTACTCTTGATGCCATTGCATTATAATTTGTATATGCCGCATCAATTAATAAAAGCGGGGCATCTTCTGTTCCCGCATCACCGCAAAGCCCAACGGTAAGCAACTCCATGGCTTGACTGCCACCGTCGGTTATCTGTGAGTATAAGCCATCGGTATTAAAACCGCTTGAGGCAATAATATTTAAAAAGGCAGCATTTGTCTCTTTTAAACCGACCGTTGATGTATATTTAATTGCTCCATTCTTAAAAGGACTGTCAGAACTTTTCAAATCAAACATTCTTTCCTGCAATTTTGGATGAGCCGGCAAAGAAACATTACCTATTGCAGTATTTATATCCTGCACATTATCATTTCTCTTCATAAATTCAATTTGAGATAATCTAATGGCAGAAGGCTGTCTTCTTTCAAAGTGTTTAGATAATTTGGGTTTACTCATATTAATATTCTCCTCAAATAATTATAATTGTTTATAAAAGAATAAATTAACTTGAATTCAACTTATTGTCAATATATTTTAAAGTACTTATTCAATTTTACTAAGTTTATAAAAGAAGTTAAGCATGAAGTGTATTGCTATGAAACGTACTCCATAACAAACTCAGAAAGCCTGCGTTTGTGTGTAATGGATAGAGGTTATAATAGACTTTTTGAACATTTCGCTACAATTTTGATTAAAATTTCAGGATATAGACACATGTTGACAATTATAAACTTTTATCATATAATTGCCTTGAACATTAGTTGCCTTTAGCAACAGATGTTTTAGGAAATAATTAAATAAAGGAGAAATAAAATGGAATTTTTATCAAAAGAGAGCTTTAAAGAGAAAGTGTTTGATTTTGAAAACGGAAAAGATTGGGAATTTAAAGGAGAGTTACCTTGTATAATTGATTTTTATGCTGAGTGGTGTCAACCTTGCAAAATGGTAGCACCTATTTTAGAAAAACTTTCGGAAGATTATAAAGGGAAAATTAATATATATAAGATTGATACTGAAAAAGAGCAAGAATTAGCTGCTGCTTTTCAAATTAGAAGTATTCCTTCAATTCTTTTTTGCCCCAAGGGTGAGAAACCTCAAATGGCAATGGGAGCACTTCCAAGAGAATCATTTGTTGAAGCAATAGAGAACGTTTTGAAAGTTAAATAAAAATACTATTAATTTAAATATATATTGAAGCTTCGATTATTTTATCGGAGCTTCAAATTTTATATTTAATGATTTAACCGCTCAACGGGGAACGGGGAAAGATACGATACATTCGGTTCCCTCGTTTAATTTACTTTTAATATCTATCCTTCCTCCGTGTTGCTCAACCAGTTTTCTTGCAAGCGAAAGTCCAAGCCCAGTTCCACTTTCAAATTCTTTTGCATTTGAAGTCCTGTAAAATTCTTCAAATATTTTATTCAAATCATCTTCGGCAATTCCTATACCAAAATCTTTTACAGAAAAGATAAGCCTGTCTTTTTCTAAGAAAAGAGATACAATTATATGCCCTTGAAAGGAATATTTAAGAGCATTATGAATGAGATTCCTAATAATATCATTTAAAGCGTCGCTATCAGCATTTATATAAGGCAAATTTTTACCTATATTTTTCTTAATTAAAAGTTGTTTTTTCCGAGAATATGCTCCAAGTTCTTCAATACAATTTTCTACTAATTTTACCATATGAACATTTTTGAGATTTAATTTAAAATTTTTTGATTCAATTCTTGAAAGCGACAAAAGATCCGCAACCAAATCTTTCATACTGATTACCCTATTAATACTTCGATTAAGAAAATCAATTTTTTTATTCTCATCAACGGAATTATAACCCCTTGTTATCACCGACAATAGTCCTAAAACCGCACTTATAGGAGCCTTTAATTCGTGTTCCACCCTATACAAAAACTCTGTTTTAGATTTATCTAACTCTTCAAGCTCAATATTTTTATTATTAAGCATTTCTTTTTGCTCCAAAAGTTCATTTTTAATCTTAGTTAAATCAAGTTGCTTTTCTCTTATAGGACGCATTATAGTTGTTGCAAAATATACTGTAATAATTAGAGTAATACTAAAGACAATTAATATAAAAAATTCAGAATATCCCGTTCTATCATTTAATTTATGTATAAAATAAAAAAAGTTCTTATGCTCAATAACTTCTATATGCTCCAAATATGTCATCACTGATTCAATAATAATAGTAAAGAACGCCCAAAAATATGCATTTAATTTTGACAAGACTATACTGCTGATAACCATATGAAATATAAAAAAGAAAATTATGGGAGTTGTAATTCCACCTGTATAATATATTATTGCAGATAACATTATAAGATCAGCAAATATTTGAATATTAACAAAGGATAATCTCTTTTCAACACATTCCTTAGCTATTCCGACCTTTCTTTTTTTTAAAAATGAATATCTTAAATAAAAAGCAAAATTATAAAATAAAATTATTAGCCCTATTAATAAGGGAGGAAAAACAACTTCGGCATCAATATGAAAAAAAGCCTTGCTAAATATAACGCCAAATAACAATCCAATACAAGCAATCCACCGAAGCCTTATTAACCATATTACATTATCACAAACCCTCTGAATCGAAATTGTACCGGTATATTTCTCGAAAAAATTACCATTATGTAAGAGATCCCTAAGTCTCATAGTTTATTTTAATTAATTACAGTTAATAAGTCAACATTTTTATTTTTATTCGTGCCAGACACGAAAGCTTGATATTTTGTTTTTTTTTATGTATAATGTGGGTAGGGGGTGAATATGGGTAGA
>CAYOTE010000012.1:12637-21339 GCA_964406785.1 uncultured Clostridia bacterium | reverse complement strand
GATATCACTGGAAGCGACATTAAACTAAATTTACTTTTAAAAACTGAATAGATACCTATAAATAGATTGCAAAATTAATCTAATTAAGTTATTATTAATTCGCAGGAGATAATTGATGATAAAAAAGAGTATATTTCTTTTCTTAATAATCTTATTATTGACATTAAACGGATGTAAGTTAACAGAAGAAGTCAATGGCGTGAACGTATATATCAAGCACAATAAACAGGATTATAAAAATGCCTCAATAATGGTTTTAAATTTCAAAGAGCCTGATTATGCAAAGGCAAAAGGCAATATCGCAGGTACAATATTTCACAAAGAATTGTTGAAATCACAAAAATTCCATATGGTGGAGCTTTTCAATAATTCAACATGGTATAAGTATGCAAAAACAGAAGAAGAACAAATTAAAATAGCAATAGAAAAGGGAAAAGAAAACAAAAGCGATTATATATTCATAGGTAATATATTAGAGTATATTTTTGGGGGACTCAATAAAACAAGGGTTAAAATCAGAGCAAGAGTCATTGAATGTAAAACAGGAATAACTCTTTTTATGTGTGAGTATACTAAAACGAATTTAGGTGAAGATAAATCCTATCCTATGTCAACAAAGATGACAGACTTTTCTACAATTCCTCAAATGCTACTTACAAAAATGGCAAGAAAGATAGTTGACAAGCTCTAAATTGTGAAATGTTTGATTTTTATTTCTGATTGAACTCGTCAATTAATTCTGTTGTCAAAAACCATCTCTTATACTCAAGTGAGTGAATGAAATTTGATATTATATTATTGCCTACCAGAGGATTTTTCTTTAAAAGGTATGTAAATTCTTTTCTTTTTTTCTTTATTTGCTTGATTGCATACTTTTCAAACTTACGCCACTGCTTTTTAACCTTCTTTATTCTATCTTTGTAATTTGCGTCAACAATATTACTTAAGTTTGAATATGCCATAAAGGCGTTAGATGCTTTTATTTTCATTTTACTATTTAATCCTGTACTTGAATATCCCGAAGGAATTGTATTAGATGTAAAATAAAAGGGTGAATAAGCATTGGTATCAGGTCTTCTTAATGCCAACCAAATGAGATTATTTAATTCCTTGGGTAAATCATTTCTTAAAACTGCCACAAAAGAAAATTGAGTGGATTTAGTACATATTGTTCTGTTTCCTGTGTAATTTGGAGAGCCTTCTTTATAGTCATTACTAAGGTCGTAATCCGTATCCTCATAATGATCTCTTAAAACTTCAAATAAATCGGTAATTCTAACATCCCTTCTTGGAATAAAAGAGAATGGAAATCTATCATCTATTTTATATTTTTTATCGGACAGAAGATTTGTTGCTCTCCACTGTCGCAAAATATTTGCCTTGCTTTTAAAATTTTTTGGATTGGAATATACTTTAGCAAAGTCAAATTCGCTGTCGGATTTGTTTTTTGCGAACCATCCTCTTTTTTTTGCATAAGAGATGATATCAGGTGAACCTAAAAAGTTTTGTTTATCTTTTAAATAAATGTTTTTAATTGTGTAATAATTGGCAATAACCGCAACTTCATTATCGGGAACTCGTTTTGCAATCCAGTGTTTACCGTTTACTATGTGTAAAAGCCAACCCTCATTTGAATCGGCAATTGCATATGTTCTACCCGAAGAGGCATAACCGTATTTTTCTATTAATTTTCCGGCTATCTTTACGGCATCTCGTGCAGATTTGGCTCGTCTTGCAACAAGTCTTCTTAAAAGAGGTCCTATCCCTCCATTGGAAAGAACGGGCGTATCTTCTCTTGAAGGGCATGCGTTAGACGTTATGACAACTCCGTACTCATTCATATAAACATCTCCGAAGTCAGCGTTACTTACCTCAATATGAAAAAGATTTAAGGGCGTACTTGTCTTGGAAACAATTCCACCGTTTTTAAGTTCCAATATTTGTTTGTCTTTTTTGTTAATTCTATTTAGATACACAAAAACATTTTTACCGGAGTCATCCTCGTTATGAGCTATTAACACGGACTTATTGGAAGTTGCATTTTTACCGGCAATTATAGTAAAACAATTATAAATTGTACCATTTTTTGTACTCGCATAAATAGAGAAGGAAGCACCAAATGTAACAAGTACGACAAAAACAATATAAATAAATTTAATATACTTAGGCATGAACTTATTAATAACATATTTTAAAAAAAAAATAAAGCTTTTTTCTGAAATTTTAATCAAAATCTACTGCAATGTCCAATAAGCTCATTCTAACTAATCACTGCATTGCAAAATAGTTAGACTATTTTGCATTTCGTCCAATCGTTTAACTTGTTATGATAGACTTCTTGGACATTTCGCTACAATTTTGATGAAAATCTCAGGTTTTAAAGCAATTTTAACTTGGCTTCGAAAATCAATTCTTTGTTTATTCCCTATGGAATTATTGAAAAAGAATAAAAAAAGCCCTGATTTAAATAAGCTTAACTATTTTCAATCAGGACTTTCTTTTATACCCTAACAATTTTTACGATAGTTCGTTCTATAATAGTGACCTTTTCTTAATTTTTTACAAAAGATAGCTTTTTAAGGAATTGGGCACGGATATGGAGAGTTTTTCTCCAATTGAGCATTAAAATTTTTTTTGTTTAGAACATACCATGAACCAGTAACTGCATCAACGATTACCGGAACAAATCCCATTAGTACATCTAAAACAATCCAACCAACTCCAACTTTATTTGTAACTTTAAAAATTTGATCTTTATAACCTTCTTTCTTTATTAAAATTGTGTATTCACCTTTTTTTTTCAAATCAATATTAACTGGTGTAGTTCCAATCTTTACACCGTTTAAATATACCTCTGCACCTGAAGGATTTGATGACGTTTTAACAGTATCTATTCTTCCATCAAAAATTGTGGCACAACCAGACAATGTAATTACAAATGTTGTTAAAACAATTATTGTAATCATTCTTTTCATTTTACTAACCTCCTAAATTATTACCATAACATTTGTTCACAGTATATATCTTTTGACTATCTTTTACTGTGATCACACATATAGTATAAAAAAAATATTTTTGTGTCAAGCTAACTAAAAAAAGTTTTATGTTGATAAATACCTAATTATTTTTCATTTTCCATTCTATTAATCCAGTATTGTAAATATGATTATAATAATCTTTATGTATTGACATTCCAAAAGCATCTTCATCACCATTTCCTATCAGATGATTCATTAATATTGAAAAAGCCGAGTCTTTCGGTTTCCAGTTGATACTAATTACTTTAGTTAAATTACCGCCGTCTTGCTCATACCAACTAAAATATAACTCAGTGCCTCTATTATCATAATCCCAAAAGCCCAACCATCTATTTACATACCAATTATTGCTTCTAGCATTGCTCCGGCTAGTATAAAAATACATATGAGCAAACCGGTTTTTTTTCATATCAAATACTTTTACACATAGCTCAGGGCCTCCTCTTAGCCATCCTTCAATTTCATCTAAATCTAAACATTTTATTTTTTCAATTTGACACATTCTGCCGTTTCCTTTTGTACTGAAAAGACCATTCATATTTTTTGTGTTATAATATTTGTTCTTATATTTTTTTTCTTCCTTCAAAAAAGTTTTAACTTCTTTTCTTAATTTTCCTTTTCTATCAATTCTTTCATTAAATCCGATTACCCAAACCTCATTATTGTACGCAAATTTTTCATTTATAACTTTTCTTTTAAATTTGATACTATTTCTATCATTAAAATATTTACCGTAAAGACTTTGAACATCAAATCCTAATTTATTTGTAACAACATAAACATTACCATTGTTATTATGATTACGAATGCTATTTTTTAGCCTTTTGTTTTCGAAGCATGGTATATATATGTTAATATACTTTCCATGTCTTCTCAAAGTTCTCAATATCTTGCTTATATTGATACGATACGCCATTCTATAGGTATCATAAAAACGATTTTCCATCTGTTTAATTATGTCAAAACCTTTTTTATTGTATAAATATATCACTTTAGTTAAAAGAACATTAGGCTCGCCGTCAAATTCTTTATTTACTTCTTTATATACAATCTCTCTAAATGTTGCATCTTTTGTTAACTCTAATATAGCTGTTGATATAATATTTAATCTGTTCTGTAGAAAATATTCAATTTTTTCATTCTTGCTTTTTAAATCAAAACAAATATTTTCAACTGTATTCTTAACATCAAAATTTTCAGATTGATTTGATATTAGTTTGCCAAACAAATGCGATGTCAAGAAAGAACTCCAGATAAAACTCATCACAACCATTATAACTATAATTTTCTTCATTTCAATTCTCCTTTAAATTATTTTCGAAAGTTTTTTATATTTACCGTTAGGTAAATATAAAGTTAAAACTTTCAATCCTTTTATATTTCGTTGCACAGTCAAAAACCAAACGCTTTATCTCGTTCAATCTTCAACTTTCATACTTTTTACTTTTTTGTCTTCTACGCAATCAATAGACATCACCTCCCTTTTTAATGGATTTTTGTTTGTTGAATTTATAATTTTTATATTTGATATCGTTAGATGAGTTAAAAACAAGTTGCAAGTTACAAGTCGAAAGTGGCAAGATGCAAATGATAAGTCGAGTCTTAGAAACTGCAAAGGATAGAGTACAAGAAGCGAGCGACAAAAACGCTTTAAAATGTTGTATATGGTGACGTAAGAGTGTTTTTTTAGTTTCTTGGGGGGGCTATATTTATACCTTTAAAGCGTGTTATTTTGCTTAAACCTTTTGTAATGTTCTTTATGGCAGTCTCCCTGCCAACCAAAGCAAGACAAAACGTGTTTAAATTGAGTTTTAATTCCATAATATGAAAGTAAAAGCCTCCTTTTATAATGTTTAATGTTTAACATCTTGTGCAAATTAAATTCTAAAACAAAATTCCATAAATTACAACCTGGAAATTTTTGCCTTGTTTTTTGAACGACGGGTAAACTCAAAACGCAATGCCGAAGCCTTTTTTGAAGCCTTTACTAAAATAATTTACGTCCACAAAACCGGAAATTTTTGATTTTTCTTTGATAGAGAATAAAACTTTTTGGTATAAAAACGGAATATATTTTAGCCTTTTGACTCTAATAAAAAAAATGATTCACCTGAAATTTTCATCAGAATTGTAGCGAAATATCCAAGATGCTTATTATTGCTTATTATTGCTTATTATAGCAAGTTAAGCTATTGAGATAGATGAAGAATAGTTTAACTATTTTGCAATGCAGTGATTAGTTAGAATGGACTTATTGGGCATGTAGTAGATTTTGATTAAAATTTCAGGACTTGTATGATGTTTTTAATTTTATTTTTTTTAATTTTAATAAAAATTTATAAGACAAAAAAACAATAACGGAGTTTTGTTCTTGACAAAACATGAAAAATAATATAAATTACTTCTTTTTAATGGGGTAAAATATGAATTTAAACAAAACTAATAAGACATTCCTACCGCAAGTAGATTTAGAGAATAGAAAGTGGTGGGTTATCGACGCAGAAGATGTAGTACTTGGAAGAATGGCAACAAGGGTTGCTGATGTATTGAGAGGGAAAAATAAACCTATTTACACACCCTTTTTTGACACAGGTGACTTTGTAATTGTTATCAATGCAGAGAAGGTTAAATTAACCGGTTCAAAAGAAGAACAAAAAGTTTACTACAGGCATTCCGGTTATATGGGTGGTATCAAGGAAACTTCTTATGCAAAAATGAAAGAAACTCATCCGGAAAGAATTATTATTAAAGCGGTAAAGGGAATGTTACCTAAAAATAAGTTAAACAGCAAAATTTTAAAAAAATTGAAAGTATATAAGGGCAATGAGCATAATCATGATGCACAAAAACCCGAAAAACTTGAAATCTAACAGGAGGATATTTTGAGTATTGTTCAGTATTACGGTACAGGAAGACGAAAGACCAGTGTAGCCAGGGTATATTTAAGACCCGGTAAAGGTGAATTTAGACTGGTAGTAAACAAGAGAAGTAGGGGATTTGAAGATTATTTCCCTTTAAAGATTCATAAATTGACTATATACAAGCCATTGTCATTAACAAACACAATGGAAAATTTTGATATTTATGTGAATATAAATGGTGGTGGTGTCTCCGCTCAAGCTGATGCCATTAGACTGGGACTTTCAAGAGCACTTCTTGAATATAACTCCGAATTAAGACCGCAGTTAAAAAAAGCAGGTCTGTTGACAAGGGATGCAAGAGAGAAGGAAAGAAAGAAATACGGTCTTCTCAAAGCAAGAAAAGCATCGCAGTATCACAAGAGATAGGGAGATTATTATGGTTTCAGTAAATATGAGAGAAATGTTAGAAGCCGGAGTTCACTTCGGACATCAGGCAAGAAGATGGAATCCGAAGATGAAGCCCTATATTTTCGGCAAGAAGAATGGTATTTATATAATCAACCTTCAAACGTCAATTGAGATGTTTAAAAATGCCTTGGAATTTGTAACAGACGTTGTTGCATCTGGTAAGGATGCATTAATTGTTGGAACAAAAAAACAGGCACAGTCTATTATTGCGGAGATTGGAGAAGAGACTGGTATTCATTACGTTAACAAGAGGTGGTTGGGTGGCTTGCTTACAAATTTCAAAATGGTTGAAAAAAGTATTGCTAAGTTGATTGATCTCCATGAGATGAAACAGGATGGAAGATGGGATATAAAAACAAAGAAAGAACAATCAAAGCTTGAAAAAGTATATAAAAAATTACATAAAAATCTTTGGGGAATGCGAAACGTTACAGAGCTTCCCGGAGTAATTATAATCATTGATGCAGTGTTTGAAAACATTGCAGTATATGAGGCAAAGAAGTTGAATATCCCTATCGTTGCCATAGTTGACACAAATGCAAATCCCGATGAGATAACTTATCCGGTGCCGGGTAATGATGACGCTATCAGGGCTATAAGATTATTTGTAAGTAAATTCGGAGAAGCAACAACCTACGGAATGGAAAAACGAGAGGCAGCCAATGTTATACCAATGGAAGATGATTTAGTACAGGACGAAGCGGAAGCATCCGACAATGCAGAAATTGTAGAGAAAACTGAAACTGTTCCTGCAAAAGAGGAGAATTAGTAATGGGTGTAGATTTAAAATTAGTAAAGAAACTAAGAGAAAGTAGCGGTATTGGTATGTTAGAATGTAAAAAAGCAATTGAAGAATCAAACAATAATTATGATAAAGCAGTTGAAATCTTAAGAAAAAAAGGATACGAGAAGGCAAAGTCGAAATCAAGTAGAACAACTAATCAAGGTATTATAGGCTCTTATATACATTCTAATTTAAAAATTGGAGTGTTAATTGAATTAGCCTGTGAAACGGACTTTGTTTCAAAAAATGAGGATTTTTTGCAATTATCAAAAGATATATCAATGCAGATTGCCGCTATGACTCCCAAGTATATTAAAAAAGAGGATGTACCACAAGAACTTATTGAAAAAGAAAAGGATATATTCAGAGAACAGATGAAAAATAGCGGAAAACCTGATAATATAATAGATAAGATAGTTGAGGGTAAATTGGGCAAATTTTATTCCGAGATATGTCTACTAAATCAAAGCTTTTTTAAAGATGACAAAAAAACAATGGAAGAATTAATTGCTGAAAAAATTCATAAAATCGGCGAAAATATTGTTGTAAAAAGATTTGTAAGATTTCAACTTGGTGAAGAAGCTTAATGGATGAATCCGAACCTTTATATAAAAGGATTTTATTAAAAATCAGCGGAGAGTCCCTACAGGGTAAAAGGGGCTCAGGCTTTTCAGAATCCGTATTAAAACGGTTAGTAGAAGAAATAAAAAAAGTTCACAATCTTGACATTGAGATAGGTATAGTTGTAGGTGGTGGCAATTTTTTTAGAGGTAGAGAGTCTGAAAATAGTGTTGTAAATCGAACAACTTCCGATTATATAGGCATGTTGGCTACCATTATGAATGGTCTTGCCTTATGCGATGCCCTTGAAAAAGAAAATTTATCAACAAAATTAATATCAGCCTTGCCGATTGAGAAGCTGACAGAACCTGTGGTAACAAGAAAGGTAAAACATTATTTATCCGATAAGAGAATAGTTGTCTTTACAGCCGGTACCGGAAGCCCTTTTTTTACAACGGATACGGGTGCGGCCCTACGTGCTATTGAAATTGAAGCAGATGTATTTTTAAAGGCAACAAAGGTCGATGGTGTTTATGATGGCGATCCTCACAAAAAATCCGATGCATCAAAATTTGAAAAAATATCATATAACGACTTCATTGCTCAAGATTTAAAGGTCATTGATATGACTTCGGTAATACTATCTAAAGAAAATGATTTAAAAATTAAGGTTTTTAATATATACGATGACAATAGTATATTAAACGCAGTAATCTCCGATAAAACAGGTACAATCATAGGAAAATAATCAAGGAGAATAAAATATGTTAAAAGAAATTTTAAGTGAAGCAAAGACAAATTTAAAAGAGGTTGAAGAAAACTATAAAAAAGAAATTTCAAAATTAAGAACAGGCAGAGCATCAACCTCAATCCTTGATGAAATTATGGTCGATTATTATGGTACGAGTACTCCGATAAATCAAATGGCAACTATTTCCGTACCCGAGGGTAATTTAATAGTCATCCAACCATGGGATATGAAAATTATTG
>CAYOTE010000012.1:0-12537 GCA_964406785.1 uncultured Clostridia bacterium | reverse complement strand
GTTACGAGTTACGAGTTAGATTCTTGGGGACATGTAAATAATGCGGTGTATTTGAATTATCTCGAAAAAGCAAGAAATGATTATATGACCCAAAAGGGACTTAGCTTTAAAAAGTTTTCGGAATGGGGTGTCTTTCCCGTACTTTCAAAATCAATAATAGAGTATAAATATCCGGCATTCGCTGATGATAAACTTATTATTTACGGTTATGTTCAAAACTATACTGCCGCAAGTTTTACTCTTAAGTACAATATTGTTAATGATAATGATGAAAAATTAATAGCAACGGCAGAAACACGTCATATAATCGTCAATAAAAAAAACAGACCGTCAAGAATTCCGGATGAATTTATAGAAAAATTCATAAAACAACAAAATTAGATTCTAAGGAGATTAAAATATGTCGAGATTTAGATTTGCTCCATCACCTACCGGACTTGTCCATGTCGGAAATTTAAGGACAGCATTATTCAATTATTTATTATCAAAGCAAAATGACAATAAAATGATTTTAAGAATAGAGGATACGGATGAAGAGAGGTCTGAAAGAGAATTTGAGTACGGACTGATTGAAGCTTTAAAATGGGTTGGACTCTCATGGGATGAAGGCCCTGATAAGGGTGGAGAATATGCTCCTTACAGGCAGTCTGAAAGAATAGAGATATATAAAGAGTATGCAAAAAAACTGATAAAATCCGGTGATGCATACTATTGCTTTTGCTCAAAAGAAGAACTTGAGGGTGATGAACATAAAAACGGTTATTCCGGTAAATGCAGAGACTTATATATCAACGAGTCAATTATAAGAGTTGGAAATGGTGAAAATGCAACTTTGAGATTTAAAATACCGAAAAATGATACGGTTGTAATTTATGATATTGTCAGAGGCAAGGTCGAATTTGATACAAATCTCTTGAGTGACCCTATAATCGTAAGAACTTCGGGTATTCCTGCATATAATTTCTCAGTTGTAGTTGACGATTATTTAATGAAGATTGATACGGTTATAAGAGGCGAAGATCACCTGTCAAATACTGCACGTCAAGTGCTTATTTACAAGGCATTCGAAATAAAACCACCTAAATTTGCACACCTATCCATGGTTATGGGCAAAGATAATGCAAAATTATCAAAAAGACACGGTTCTGTCTCAGTATCCGAGTTTAAAAAAAACGGTTATCTTCCACAGGCTCTTTTTAATTATTTAACATTATTGGGTTGGTCATCGAAGGATAATAAAGAAATCTTTTCAAAAGAGGAATTGATTAATAAGTTCAGGTTGAAGAGTGTATCAAAATCAGCGGCTATATTTGATTATAAAAAGTTACAGTGGTTTAACAGGGAACATATAAGGTTATTAACACCGGAGGATTTATACGAATATCTTTTACCCTTTTTAAAAGGTGCAGATATAGTAACGGATGCGAGCAAAGAGTCAAAAAATTGGATTGGCAAGACGGCAAAAGTTCTTTCAAATTACCACCAATTATTAAATGAAATTGCAATTGAGTTTGAACAGTTTTCAGTATTTAAAATAGATAAGGAACATATGGAGTTTGTTCATTCTATTGAGGCAAAAGAAGTTATAATTAATTTTTATAATGAAATTAAAAATCTCCCATCACCTGTTTCATTTGGTGAGATAGGTAGAATAACTAAAAAAATTCAAACGGAACTTGGAGTAAAAGGGAAAGCATTATATCATCCTATAAGAGTTGCACTCACAGGACAGGATCAGGGTATTGAGCTTCATGATTTAATACCTATAATTGAGAACGGTTCGGAATTGAATATAAGTCCGAAGGTATTGAACATGAAGAATCGAATCGAACAATTAAACCTGTAAGTTTAATTATCAGCCTAATTATCTTTCAAATAAGTTTTAAGAAGTAAATCACTTGCTTCGGTTGCGAGAATTTTTCCCGTTTTAATATCCTTTTCAATCTTAGATAATAATTTGGTAATTTGCAAATTACTATAGAAACCGTCAAGTATTCTATTTTCTGTCATTGCCTTGACCCAAGAAAACTTTTGTTCCCTTCTTCTACTTTCAAAAATCCCTGATTGCTTGGTAATTGTTTCAAAGTCACAAATCATATCCCAGATTTCATGTATTCCCATACCCGTTAATGCGGAGCAGGTTTTTACCTGAGTTTTCCAACCTTCCGTTGCATTTTCAAGGTATCTGAACGCCTGTCTATACTCACTCGCAGCCAAATCAGCCCTTTTCATATTACTACCATCCGCCTTATTTATTAATAGAGCATCGGCAATTTCTATAACACCTTTTTTTATGCCCTGCAACTCATCACCGGCACCGGAAATCATAATAAGCAAAAAAACGTCCACCATAGCTCTTACTGCAATTTCGTTTTGTCCCACGCCAACAGTTTCAACCAGAATAACATCAAAACCTGCGGCCTCACATAATAAGATTGTTTCACGACTCTTTTGTGTAACACCACCAAGGGAACCTCCCGACGGAGACGGACGAATAAAACTATTTTTCTCCTTCGCTAACTTTTCCATTCTTGTCTTATCTCCAAGAATACTGCCTCCATAACGAGAGCTACTCGGATCAACAGCCAAAACCGCAACTTTAAAGCCCTTTGCAATCAGATACAATCCGAAGGCTTCAATAAATGTACTTTTACCGGCACCGGGAACGCCTGAAATTCCAATTCTTATTGCCTTGCCTGTATTGGGAAGGATTTTCTTTAAAACAGTCTTTGCCTTCTCTTGATGGCTTTCGGCATTACTTTCAATTAAGGTAATAGCTCTTGCTAAAATCATCTTATTATTGTTTAAGATACCCTTGACCATATCATTTACACTGAAGTCTTTTTTTTTTATTCTTTTTTTTACAGTATCTGTTTTATATAATTTTTTACTTACTCCGTCAATAATATTTGTTGCATAAACATCCAATTTATTTTTATCTACCCATTCCGGTTTCTTATTCTTTTTCATATTTCTTTTACTATGCCTTATTATATTATCTTATTATATCAAAATATTTTTTCTAAGCAATATCAAAAATTTCAGTAATATATTCATTTAAGTCAATTTTATACATTCTGTTCACCAATGTATTATCAAACCCACAGATAAATTTAACAAATTCTACTACTTGAATTGACGCTACCAATGAGGGGATAGGTGCTATTACCGGAATTTTATCTATTATATTAGGAATTACATTGTCAAACAAGTCTCGCAATGATTTAGTTCTCTTTGGTATTATTGTTGTAATTTGTCCGTACATACCGTAAATGCCACCGTATATCATAGGTATGTTTTTTATTTGAACATAATCATCAAGATAGTATCTTGATTGAAAATTATCAAGACAATCTATAACAATATCAACCTCTTTATCAAATGTGAAATCTTTCCCTATTTTAATATTATGGACATAAATTTCTGTTCCCAAGCCTATCTTTAATAAATTATTTCTTGCAATATCAACCTTGGAACTTCCGATATCGGCTGTTGTGTACAAGAATTGTCTATTAAGGTCCGTAGCTTCAATAATACCATTATCAATTAAGTGAAGCGTTCCTACTCCTAATCTGACAAGTTGTTGGCAAACCGGTGTACCAAGTCCTCCTATACCGACGACCAAAACTGTAGTTTTTTTTAATTTAGCCTGATTTTCACTGCTAATAATACTTTTTTGTCTATTAAAATAATCCATTCCAAAAAGTTTAAGCTTTATTTATATTTTAACCACTTTATTATTTCTTTTATTGATGGTTTTTTGCCATACATCAATATTCCCGTTCTAAATATTTTTGCCCCCAACCAAGCTAAAGACATTGTCGTTAAAATACTTAAAACTATTGAAAGAATAATCTGAAAAACAGATGGCATGGTAACGCTAATTCTCATAAACATCAGAGTAGGAGTAAATAACGGAAAAAGCGAGGCATAGACTACAATGGGAGTATTGGGGTTTTGAGTAACCATAAAACCGATAATAAGAGGTATAAACATTAAATAGGTCAACGGTGCTGAGAATTGCTGTGCCTCTTGATCGGTATTAACCGAAGCACCGACAATTGAGAAAAGTACCGAATACATAAAATACCCTATAACAAAAAACACAAGGAAATAAAAGACAATAAGCGGAGTAAAAAAGTCGGTTATACTTTTATCCATTCCAAGAGATGCTTTTCCAAGAAAAACTGCTCCAAGTCCTACCCAAAGCAATACCTGAGTAAGACCTGCCAAACCTATTCCTATTATTTTACCGTAAAAGAGAGTTTGACTGTTTGTGGAAGATATTAAAACCTCTACAATCCTATTGTTTTTTTCCTCAATAACTCCTCGCATTATTAACTGACCATACGCCATAATAATTGAAAACAGTATAGTCAACATAAATACGGACATCATATATGCCGAGTTTGAATTTGCCTTTGAATCCTTTCCTTCCTTTACTGTAAAGGTTGAAAAAGAGACTTCTCTTGTAGCATCGTCAACTATTTTAACTATTTCCGGATCATTGATTTTTTCAATAAGAATAGTAGATGAGAGAATCTTACCTACCCTTGAATTTATATATTTATTAGTTGTGAAATCTGAAATATTTAAGGCAAAATAATAAATTTTTCTTATTTTTTTTACGCGTTTGGATATAATAAGAATTCCGCTAACCTCTTTTTTTATTATTTTTTCTCTATACTCGGGAAGCAAGAGTGATTTTATACCTTCAAATTCATCGTTGAGTTTTAGAAGTTCATTCTTCTTTTTCTTAATCTTATCCAAAATTATTTTTTTATCTATACCTAATTTTGTATTCTTATAAATTACTGTTAAGGTTTTTACTTCCGATTTGATTTTTTTAATTTTGAGTTCAATATTTTCATAATTATCTATTCGGTCACTCTGTGATTGTTTACTATCCGATATCTTTTTAAATTTAATTTTAAGTTTTTTCTGTTCAGTCAATATTTTATCATTATCGCTGTTTATTAATTTTTCTGATATTAAGCCTGAATAATCAATAACAGATATGTTTTTTGTTTCCCTGCCGACCTTGGTAAAGAGTGCAGGTAAAAAGAAAAAACCGCCCATCAAGATTGGTGTTAATATTGTTGCAATAACAAAGGATTTTTTTTTTACTATTTGTTTATACTCCTTTTTTATAATTACCCAAATTTTCATTTCATAACCTCTTGTTCGGAATTTTGCGTTCCTTTACTTTTTACCTTAGATATGAATATGCTGTTTAGAGACGGCTCGGTTATAGATAAGCTATTGATGGAGAGTTTGTCTATAAGTTGCCTTAACACGATATCTTTATACCTCATATCGCTAAGTTCCACTTCCATCTCATTGCCGTAATCTCTTACCTGTATCACATTATCCAATTTTGCCACAAATTCAGAATTACCACTATAATTTATATGTAATACCTTATTACCAAATTTCGCTCTTACCTCGTCCAATTCACCTTCAAGAACTTTTTTACCCTTATTTATCATTATAACGGAATCTACTATTTTTTCGGCATAATCCATTAAATGTGTTGAAAATATAATAGTAACACCCTCTTTTTTCTTTTCCAGTATAATATCTTTAACCAATTCAATATTAACAGGATCAAGCCCGGAAAACGGCTCATCAAGTATCAATAAATCTGGTTTATGTAAAATCGTTGTAATGAATTGAAGTTTTTGAGCCATACCTTTCGACAACTCTTCTATCTTTTTATCCTTGTGTCCGAAAAGATCAAATTTATTAAGCAACTCCATTCCACGAGAAGCAATTAAATTTTTACTCATACCCTTTAATTTCCCAAAAAAATCAAGAGTCTCAATAATAGATAATTTTCTATACAAGCCTCTCTCTTCCGGTAGATAGCCTAAAATATCTTTGGTCTTTTCTGAAAAAGGTTTGCCAAAAATATGAACCTTGCCTGAATCAGGCACCATAATATTCATAATCATACGAATTGTCGTTGTTTTCCCTGCACCATTCGGACCTAATAAACCCAGAATTTCACCCTTTTTTAAGTTGAGAGAAAATTTATCAACGGCTTTTTTACCGTCAAACTCTTTTACAAGGTTTTCCAACCTCAATGCATATTCCATCATTGCTCCTGTTCTGTATTATTATTGCTTCTAATTAATAAAAGATTTTTACTATAAAATTACCGCTATTATCATTGAAATTAAAGTCATTAATCCCAATAAATAATTTCCCCTTTGAGTTACATCTAATAGGGGTTTTATTGCTTCCAACATAAAAAGGCTTCCCGTTCTCACCTATTTTTGCAATAACGGCACCCGTGGACTGAACGGGAAGTGTTTTATGCTTATTCCACCTTACTTCCAACTCTCCGTCTTGAAAAACCTGTTTCCTTTTGTTTATATGTATGGAACCGGATACAGAGAAAAGAATACTCTGGTTAGCTTTTATATTGATTCCCGTATTTAGCCATTTTGTATTACCTTTAAGGTTAATCTTTGCTAATCTTTTTCCTCTACGTAATCGTGCATATACCGATTCCGTTTCAAAAGAATATGCAATTCCTACATCTTTTGGTGCATTAAATTCTATCTTCCAAACTTTTGATAAAGGGAACTTTCTCAATGCCCTATATTTATTAAATTTATAAACGTTAAAGTGCAGTAAACCATATTTGAATGCCACCAAGTTTCCTTCGTACTTTGTGCCGTCAGTTGTATATAAGATGTGCGTACTTGAATATATACTTACTACAGAAACCATTATAATAAAGGCAAAAACAATTTTTTTTTTCATACCCGAAACCTCTTAAAATTTTAAATCTTAGCACAAATACTATACCATTTTCGTCTAAAATTCAACACTAATCCTGAATTTTTTGGTTTAATTAGGCAATTGAACCCTTATAGACGATTCATAACCGTTTCTATTTATCCATAATCTAATTACCATCCCGGGTTTAATCTCATCAAGCATATCTTTAAACTGTGCAATATTTCCCACTTCAGTCCTATTTATACCAAATATTATATCGCCCCTTCTTATTCCATATTCGGATGCAAAGCCATTCCTATCAACCGATTTAACAAGAATTCCCTTAGCGGTAGTTAATTCATACTGCCTCTTTAAAGCAATGGAATTATTCACAAGAACCATTCCAAGATCGGTATTTTTTCCTCTATTGCCCATAGGATTATACTTTATAGTATCAGGTGCTTTTCCAATTTTTACCTGTATTTTTGTTTTGGTATTTTTTCGTCCTCTTAATACAGTCAAACTTACCGTTGTTCCCGGACTGGAGTTACCTATTATTCTTTTCAAATCATTGGCAGTTTTAATTCTTTTACCGTTTATTGTAATAATAAAATCATATTTTTTCAATCCTGATTTTTTAGCGGGAGAATCAAGTTCAACAGTCTTAATTAAAATACCGGCTGAAGGTAAGCCATACTCTTTTGCCTCTTTTTCCAATAAGGCTTTAATACTAATGCCCATCCATCCTCTAACAACACTACCTCTTGTTTTTAAATCTCCAATAATTTTTTTTGCCATATCGGAAGGAATGGCAAATCCGATGCCAACACTACCTCCTGACTGAGTAATAATAACAGAATTAATTCCAATAACCTTTCCCTTCATATTAATTAAAGGACCCCCCGAATTGCCATGATTTATTGAAGCATCAGTTTGTAAAAAATCAACATATTCAGCCACATCCAACTGCCTTCCCTTAGCCGAAATTATTCCCGATGTTACCGATAAGTCCTGATTTAAAGGATTTCCTATTGCCAAGACCCATTCTCCAACTTCAACCTTACTTGAGTTACCAAGCTCAACAAATGGGAATTTTTTACCATCAATCTTTAATAAGGCAAGATCCGTTTTTACATCTTTCCCAACTATATCAGCAGGATACTCTTTATTATCAATAGTCTTTACGGTAACTTTAACGGCATTTTCTACAACATGATTATTTGTTATTATATAACCATCAGAAGAAATTAAAAAGCCTGACCCAACACCCGTAACTTCTCTTCTTCTTTGACGGAAAAAACGTTCCAGTAAACTATTCCCATAAGAAGACTCACCACCCGCAATAGTTTTAGATATTACTTTAACAACTGCAGGTCTGACCCTTTTTACAAGAGGAGCAAAGCTAAAACTACGCATATTTATTGGTACAGGCGTATTATCTATATGCCCTATCTGTTCTGCACTTACAATATTTACGCCATTACTCGTTCCGAAAATAAGTGCAAAAAAAACAGCACCTAAAAAGAAACTAACTCCGGCTATTAAACTAATCTTTTTCATATTCAACCTCCCTTTTACACCTTTAAATATATTTATAATCTATATAACTTTTAACTTATCAGCCTCAACCATGATACGACGTTATAAAAATACAAAAAGTTTCATATTTTTAAATTTTCCCTAAAGTTTTTATATATTTCATTATTCCAACATAAATCCCTTTAGCTATGATTTGCCTGTATGTATTTCGTTTAAGTCGCTCTGCCTCGACCCTATTACTAAGAAACGATACCTCAACAAGAATTGCCGGCATATTAGCACCTACGAGTACATAAAAAGGGGCTTTTTTCACACCAAGATTGGTAACACCTCTATATTTGGAACCTGTCTTTTTTACAAGCTCTTTTTGAACTATATTCGCAAGAGTTTTAGATTCTTCTTTTTTTGTATTTTTTATTATTTTATCAACAATGCCACTTAATTCGGCAAGAGAATTTTTTGATACTGCATTTTCCTGTGCGGCAACTCGTATTGCTCTTGGATCTGTTGTCATACTTAGAAAATATGTTTCAATTCCGTTAACCTTTTTTCTCGGTGACGAATTAACATGAATTGATATGAAAATATCACCCTTATTAGAATTTGCTATAGCCGTTCTTTCTTCAAGGCGAATGTATTTATCTATACCTCTTGTCAATATAATATCTATGCTCTTATTAGTTTTAAACAGTTTTTTTAATTTTTTTGCAATATCAAGAACTATATCCTTCTCATATAGTTTATATTTTAGACTTATCGTACCGGGATCTTTTCCACCGTGTCCCGGATCAATAATAATCCGTCTTACACCAAGTCCGAGTTGCCTTGCTATTGAATACTGACCTCTTATACTTTCAGGTGTTTTTATTATTTCTAATTTATCATTTGTATTTCCCGATATTTTTCCCGATATTTTTTTTGATTTAACAATAATAGTCTTTCTTGCACTTTTATATAAATCTAATACTATACGAAAAGGAGCTCTTAAATAAAATAAATTATATTTGCCTACCTCTGTAAAATCAAAGACAACTCGTAAACTTGATTTGCCTCTTTGAGCAATTCTAATTCGCCTAAGATGTCCGGTATTAAATTTTATTTCCTTTTTATTGTTAGCCGGATATAATTTACCCAAGGAACAGTTTTTTAAATCAAAGTATAATCTGAAATCATTTTTACCGGGTAAACTCTTTGCAATAATTTTAATTGGTGCGGACAAATCCAAAACAAATCTCGTATAATCATTATAAGCAAAATATCTAAGATTATTTAATTTTACATTAGACTGTGCCATCACAAATACAGAAAGCAAAGTAAAAATAATCAGAATAAAAGAATAAGTCTTTTTCATAAGTGAAAATTGTACTTTATAAGCCCTTATATTTCAATAAGTTCTATACTAAAATTAATTATTTTTTAAATAATCTTACAAATTATTACATCATAAAAAACATAATTTGTTCGCTTTTCTTTTTATTAGTTTTTGTTAACTGCATTTAGGTCTTCAAAGGCTGTTTTTAACCTTATTACCATAGACTTTTCCGCTTCTCTTACCCATACTCTCGGATCATATTTTTTTTTATTCGGTTTATCAGCTCCGTCAGGATTTCCTATTTGTCCTTGAAGATACGCTTCATTTTTTTTATAATACTCTCTGACTCCATCCCAAAATGCCCACTGCGTATCCGTATCTATATTCATTTTTATTACACCGTAGGAGATAGCCTCTCTAATATCTTCTCGACTTGAACCGGAACCGCCGTGAAAGACGAAATTAACCTCATTATGCTTGGCCTTGAATTTTTCCTCAATAAAGGTCTGGCTATTCTTTAAAATTTTAGGTTCTAATTTTACATTCCCCGGTTTATAGACACCATGAACATTTCCAAACGATGCCGCAATGGTAAACTGATTGCTAATTTTTTTCAAATTTTCATATGAATAGGAAACATCTGAAGGTTGAGTATATAATAAGCTATTATCCACATCAGTATTGTCAACTCCGTCCTCTTCTCCACCTGTAACGCCAAGTTCTATTTCAAGAGTCATTCCCATTTCTTTCATTCTCTTAAGTCTTTGTCCCGATAGTAAAATATTATCTTCCAAAGTTTCCTCCGAAAGATCTAACATATGAGAACTAAAAAGCGGTTTACCGGTTCTTTTAAAATAAGTTTCTCCGTAATCAAGTAAACCGTCCACCCACGGAAGAAGTTTTTTTGCTGCATGGTCTGTATGAAGAATAACCGCAACACCATAAGCCTCTGCAAGCGTATTTACATGAAGTGCCCCCGAAATTGCTCCGAGAATTGCAGCCTTTTGATTCTCATTAGATAATGATTTGCCGGCAAGAAATTGAGCACCACTATTAGAAAATTGTATTATAATAGGAGAGTTCACCTCCCTTGCCACTTCCATCGCTGCATTTATTGAATGCGTACCTATGGTGTTTACCGCAGGTAAGGCAAAACTATGCTCTTTTGCATATTTAAAAATTTTTTGAACATCATCCCCAGTAACAACGCCCGATTTCACGAAATTCAATACACCCATTTACTCCTCCTGTTTTTAACCATCATAATAAAACTATATAAAACAAATGTCAATAATTTGCAAGATACTTATTCAGTTTTTTAAGTTTATAAAAAAAATACAATTTTGAAAACAAATCTGTTTTTAAAGATATATATAAAATTATGATAATATTTTAGTAGAGCTTTACTAAGCACTCATGTCTTATCATAGTCTATAAAATTGCTCCATTCTATTGCATCATTATAAAATTCAGAGATCTTGTTTTTAGGCAATTTAGTTTTAATTAATGCCTGTTGAACCTCATCCCAATTTCCGTTTTCATAGTTTTTAACCAAATTTAATGTTCTTAATAATTGGTTATCTGTCCCTAACAGGGCGATTTTAATATCTTCTTTAATAGGAAGTTCAAGTATTAATTCTGCAAGAGGTCTTCCGACAAAGGCGTCCATAAGAGAAAACATTCCGGTTAAAAAATAATCACTTTTTTCTTTTTTAAATCCCAATTCTTCTGCAATAAGTTCACAAAACTTTGATCTTACAAGCGACAGCCTTAATAACTCATCGGGCTTATCCGAACTTATACTACTTATCACCATAATGGACAACCATTTTTTAACCTCAATCTCACCTAAAAGAGTAAGTGCATGACTTATTGATGTAACAGTTGTTTTAGTACCAATATTTGCAGAATTAATAAATTTAAATAATTTATAAGTAAGGGCAACATCTCTTTTAAGAATTTCTTCTATCTCAGATAACAAAATATCACTTTTATTTAGTTCTTCTAATAATTTAATTAAATTCAGTTTAAAGCTTGGAATATCACGAATAGGTATTATATCCGGTCTTGTAAAGAAATTACCTTGGAAATAGTCAAATCCTTTATCTAATGCCAAAGCAAAATCAGATTCTGTTTCAACATCTCTTGCGAGCAACTTAATTATCTTTTGCTCCTCAGTATTAAAAACAGACTTTTTATTTTTCATTTCTTCAATTCTGAAATCAACGGTAAAAATATTTGCCAAATTTAAAATAGAGCTATCAGTATCTTTCAAATAAAAACCATCAATAATTAAATCAAAGCCCTTTAATTTTATTTGTTTTAATTTTTCTAATAAATCAGCATCTTGTACTAATGTTCCTTCAATATTTATTCCTATTTTATTATTCGGAAGAGCAAACGGTATGTTATTTTTGATTAAATCAATATTAAAGTGAACATATATTTTTTTCCCGTAAGAAATTTTTTTAAGCTCTTCGTTAAAAATTTTATCAATATTTTTAAAATTATTAATATCTTTTAGGTCAACATTATAAGCTATTACGTTTTTATTTCTGTCAAATATGGGTTGTCTGACTATTATATAACTTTTATTATTAATATTTTCATCCATTTTCGCCTCCATTTCTCTTCTTTTTACACACAATTAAGTCTAACAGAAAAAAAAACAAAATTCAAAAATTTAAGTAAACCTGAAATTTTCATCAAAATTGTAGCGAAATGCCCAAGGCACCCGTTATAACAAGTTAAACGATTGAGCTAAATGAGGAATAGTCTAACTATTTTGCAATGCAGTGATTGAGTTTAACGCAGTGAGAATGGGCTTATTGGACATTGCAGTAGATTTTGATTAAAATTTTAGGTATTGACAAAATGTCAAAAATTTGATATTTTAGTAACAAGGTTTCCCCAGTAGCTCAATCGGCAGAGCGGGTGGCTGTTAACCACTAGGTTCG
>CAYOTE010000011.1:15162-21799 GCA_964406785.1 uncultured Clostridia bacterium | reverse complement strand
AATTTGATATGCATTTGCCGAAGACTCACTATATACCAAAGGTGATGTTTTAAAAATAAATCCGGTAAGAAATCTCTTATAAGTTATCCTTAGTTCTGTAAAAAATGTCTTTGACTTTAATTCAACATCGGCAAACCACTCAGGCGTTTTAAACCAGGAAAGATAATTGGAAAAATCAAGTCTAAAGCTATCTGTATTATATGTAAAAATAAGTCCTGTTGTTAAAAAAGCTTTATCGGAAGATAAACCCGGCTTGGGTTTCACGGGAATTCCCAAAGCAATCCTTGTTTTAATATTGAAATTATCTTCTGATAAAACATTTGTTAATAAAGATAATATTATAGATGACATTGTCCCTGTATTTTTTCTATAAGAGAAATAATTATTATTATAATAATTTACAATATCTCTCGGATAATTTGGTCTGTATGCCGTAGGAAGCCCAAAAAAACTATGAAAATTTTCAATAAACCCATCCAAGAAACCGCCGTTTATTGTCATATACCTAATAAATACTTCTAACTTAATGCCATTTGTTAAGCCGTACCTTGTACCAAGAGTAAAACTTGTTAATTCAAAATCGTTCATTAGATTATCATCTCTATGAAATGTAAAAACATTTGAATGATATATATCGATACACATATCAAATTTATTGGCAGACAAAACATCATTTGCCGAATAAGGATAATAAGCGAATGACTGAACTAAAGGGAATTCAACGTCTTTTGATAAAATACTTAAAGGCAATAGACATATAATCAAAGCTAATTTAACAAAATTTTTATATTTTTTTTTAAAATAAAATTCCATCTACAACTCCATCTGCAATTATAACATTATTTTAATCTTTGTACGTACAAAAAATAATTTTTTATATAACCTGAAATTTTAATCAAAACCTACTGTAATGCCCAATAATCCCATTCTAACTGCGTTAAGCTCAATCGTCTTCATTTCAAAATAGCGGAACTATGTTTCATTCGTCTTAATCGCTTAACTTGTTATAACAGGCTTCTTGAACATTTTACTATAATTTTGATGAAAATTTCAGGCTTGACAAAATTAACATATTGAAATATAACCTATACTTGCCGAAGTGGCGGAATTGGTAGACGCGCAAGTTTCAGGTATTTGTGGGAGTATTCCTGTGGGGGTTCGAGTCCCCCCTTCGGCATATAAAAAGTATAATAAAATGAAAAAAAAAGGGAATATTGCGGTTTTTATATCTGGAAGAGGTTCTAATTTTGAATCAATATACAAAGATTCGATAAAAAATGATTCAAATTATACAATTGTAGCCGTTATTACCGATAATCCGAAAGCCAAAGGGATATTAATTGCAAAAAAATTTAATTTAGATACCTTTGTCGTTATACGAAAAAAATTCAAAAGCAAAAAAGAATATGAAACTAACATAATTGAAATTTTGAAATCACGTAAGATTGAGCTTATATGTCTTGCCGGATATATGAGAATAGTTGGAAAAACTCTTTTAAATAAATATAAAAATAAAATAATAAATATACACCCGTCTCTATTGCCTTCCTTTTCGGGATTAGATGCTCAGAAACAGGCATTTGATTATGGGGTAAAGATTAGCGGGTGTACCGTTCACTTTGTTGACTCGGGAATAGATACGGGTAAAATAATCCTTCAATCATCCGTTGAAGTTACAAAATTTGATACTATTGAATCTTTGAGCAATAAAATTCTTAAAGAGGAACATATTATTTATCCAAAAGCAATCAGGCTTTTTTTTATGTCCAATAATTATATGAGGTTAAAAAATGACTAAATTTATAAGAAAAACAATAATATTTGTTTTTATTATTTCTTTTTGCTTTTCCGTGAGTGCAGGGGAATTCTCAAAAGAGGATGCTGAAAGAATTGCAAACTTTTTAAAGAAAGCAAAAAAATTAAAAAGAAAAAATTTATTTTTAAGAAAGGTCTCTTTTACAGAAAAAGAATTTAATTCATATATCAATTTAATATATATAAAGCGATATGCTTCAGAGGCAAAGTATGTTCACTTAAATTTAGAAAGAAAAAATAAAATATCTGGAAAGATGAACCTAAAGCTAATAGGAAAAAAATACTCAAAAATACCATCTTTTTTAAGAGATATTGAAGTCAAATTTTCAGGCATTATCGAGTCCGAAAACTATAAAATGCGCTTTATATTTACAAAAATATTTATTAACGACACGGAGTATAGTCCGCAAATTCTTGACGAAGCCTTTGCTGCATATCAAGTAAAGCAAAAAATAAAGAAGTCTATGTTTGATTGGTTTAATTTATTACCCGGATTAAGAAATGTTAAAATTACTAAAAGACAAATATTACTGTTTTATTAATCCTATTTTTTATAAAAACCATTAAAAAAGTTTAAAAAAGGAAACTTCAATACGATAACTTAATTGTCATACATATCTGCCCAATGCTCAGGTTCGTTTTTTAACCATTTATCAAACCAAGCAATTATTGTTTCCATCCATATCTTACGTTTTGCGTATTCCAAAATAAAATGTTCTTGACCCTTAAAGGTAATCAGCGCAGCTCTTTTACCGGCTAATTTTAATGCTGCATACATCTGATAACTTTCACCCGGCGGTACATTATTGTCAATATCTCCATGAAGTAATAAAATAGGATTTTTAATTCTATCAACCATATATAGGGGACTGTGACCGACATATAAATCTTTTCTATTCCACGGCAGGCTATTCGCTGAAGCTATTCCGCTATACGAGTATCCCCAATCTCCGATGCCCCAATAACTTGAGAGGGAACTAATCCCCGCATGAGAGATAAAAGCTGAAATTATATCAGTTTGAGTAGCAAGATATTGAGTTAAAAACCCACCGTATGACGCACCCATTGAACCAATTTTTTTAGGGTCAATATACGAATGCTTTTTAATTAATTGTTTTATTCCCTCAATGATTTCTTTCGAAGTTATCAGTCCCCAATCATTAACATGTACGCTCGATGATTTTTGTCCAAAGCCAACAGTTCCGGTAGGTTGAAGGATGTACACAATATATCCGTTTGCTGCGTACCAATTTTTAGGATATCTGCCTCCGTACTCTCTTGTTACCGGAGACGTTCCTCCATAATAATATACTATACAGGGATATTTTTTATGTTTACTAAAGTTTGTCGGATAGTATATTCTGCCCTTTATTGTTTTTCCATTAGATGTTTTAAAATTCCAGTCTTTACACTTTCCGAATATGACATTTTTAAACATCTTTTTATTATAATCTTTAATTAATGAAATATTATGTGAAGATAAATTCAAGCTGTATAATTTTGGTGGTTTTGTCGTACTTGAGCCGGAAAATACGGCGTATTTTTTTGATAGAGCAATAGATTGTATAACATCAACCTTTGTATTAATTTTTTTAAATGTTTTATTTTTTATATTGTATCGGTAAAATCTTGAATATGACCTGTCAATCGCTTTAAGATAAATGGTATTTGTTCTATACCAATATACCGAGCTTATTGAAGGAACAAACTTTTTGGATAACGAAATTGCCTTTTTGGTTTTTAAATCAAATAAAAAAATTTGACCGTCAAAATCGTTGGGAATAATATTCTTTGATAGAGTATTTCCTATACCGTTAAATGATGAAGGCCCGCCAATCATCAGTAATTTAGTTGAATCAGGTGACCAAACGACATTATTAACCCAATAACTACCTATCATTTTTGTTTTTTTATCTGAGCGTAAATTTAACATTGATACTGTAAATTTTTGATAAGGTCTGTGAGAATAGTCTTCTATCAATTTTGTCATAAGAATTTTATTACTGTCGGGACTTATTAAAATATTATCGTAATTTTCATCATAAGAAAATAAATTATGATTTGTACTGTTAAATCCGTATTTTGTTTTATTAATATAAACAATATGGTAGGCAAATTTAAAACCTGAGTTTTTTGCTCTCAAAGGAAGTTTTTTAATATTGTTGAAATTTTTATTATTTCCAAATAATTTTGATGTCGAATATACAATATAAGCACTATCGGGCGACCACCAATAGGATGAAAAATTTTTAATATCGGATAATATAACTTTTTGAGTCCTGTTATTAAGATTATAAATATATATTGAAGTCAGATCATTATTACTTTTTGTGTATGTGAATTTTTCTGAAGATTTTAACCATCTAAATTGATTTAAATGCCCTATGTTTTCTGAAGATAGAAGCTTATTACCGTTTGAAACGTTAAGAATTTCAGTCCATCTTTTAGTTTTTTCAGTATATTGATTTGTTTTACTTAATTCTACTTTAACGTATTTACCGTTAGATGATAAGGATATAGAGTTAATATTATTCATATTTAATATGTTTTTAATATCAACTCGATGCTTTTTACTGATAGTGCTTATAAGTTTTGCATTATTAAAAAATTTAGTGAATTTAATGAACGGTTTAAAAGTAAATGAATTGTTTTTTTTTACAATAACTTTTATTAGTAAAAGATGCTTTTTATTTGACAGTTTTAATTCGGTTGAACTTATATCGTTTTTTGTTATTGATTTTTTATATTTTCCGTTTAAAAAAACTTTAACATTATCACTGGTTGTATTTAATATTAATTTTACATTTAACCATCTGTCCGTTTTAAGATAAGTTGCAAAATATAGGATTTTATCCTCGTTAAAACGAAATTGTTTCTTACTGCATAATCTCCACTTCAGTTTAATATTTTTATTCCATACAATCTTTTGACCTTTTTCAGGTACAAGTCTGCTGACATCAATATATTCGTAATCCAAATTTTCTTTAACAGGTACTTTGTTGTCTTTAATTATTTCAGGTGTTACCGGACCTAAAAACAACCACGAATCAAGCTTTATATTTTTATTCACATGCCCCTTATTAACACGAGCCTCCACACCCAAGCCTATAACAGTAAAAAGAATAAAAAGAATAAAAAATAATTTCTTCATCGTATAAATCCTCCACAAATCAACATTATTATCAATTATGTAACAAAATCAATTTTAAATCAAGTCCTGAATTTTTCATCAAAATTGTAGCGAAATGCCAGGGGAAGCCCGTTATAACAAGTTAAACGATTGAGTTAAATGAAGAATAGTCTAACTATTTTGCAATGTAGTGATTAGTTAGAATGGGCTTTTTGGGCATTGCAGTAGATTTTGATGCAAATTTCAGGCTTAGTGTAAATCAGATACAGCCTTATACATTGGATCCCATGGTGGAAGAATTGTCGCCTTTGTCTTAAACAAGTTAAGAGTGTTTTTGGATATATATTTCTTATTAATAATTACAGATTGAACATAAAAATCAAACCAATCATTTTGCATATAATAATATCCTTTATGCCCCTTAGAACCCCAAGAATTTTCAACTTTCCATTTTTTTGTCTTATTATTTACAATATCAACTCCACAAAATACCATTGCATGAAGCGGATTATTTGTGTATGTTTCAAATGTCTGTTTTTTAGTTAATTTAAAGTTCATTTTATAGATAGATTCATAGTCTGATAACTCGGATACAAAATAACCTTTTCGCATTCCTCTTGACACATCACAGCCAAACCAAACAGGTTCGTTATCAATTATACTTTTTTTTGTCATTTTCTTTAACTCTGATATGGGTAGATTTACAAATGACATCTCAGGTCCGTCATAAACAGCCTTATCCAAGTCAATTTGATACAATTTATTAAATGCTCTTACAGGTATGGATTGAAAACAATAATAATTATCAAGATTTACCCTTACATAATTCTTATAAAAATTACGTGGAGTAATATTTTTAATGGAGACTAATTTTTTATCAATGTTCTTATATCGCCAAGAAAAAGTTTCCGGTGGTGTCCCAAGATGAATAGCCAAAATTTTATATACATCCCTGAGTGCAGAAAATTTTATCTCTTTTATAGCTTTCTTGCTTTTTGAACTTCTAATGTCAACTAAGGCTTTTCTTAATCGAACCCCAAGAACCCTGTTTAATGTGCGTGATTTGGAAGAACTAAAAGTTTCCGGCATAACTTCCTTTGGAACAACACCGTATTTTTTTATTAATTCTACCATACCTACCCACTGCCCACCATCCGGAGTTGGGTGTTTAATAATGAATTCCACATAACGATCCGAGAAAGGTTTTTTTCTGGATTTTATCGTTGCTTCCAAAAACATATTAGCCTTTTCAAGTTTATCGTAAAAAAACAGATAATTTTGAGAAAACTCAATATCTTTTTTCTTTAGATTTTTAGCGGTTTGAGCTCTGAGAATATTTAAACCGGCAAACATCCAACATCTACCCGAAGATTTCTGATTAGTTATCTTATGCTGTTTTATTTCATTGGAAAAATAAGAATCAATTCCATTAAATTTCTTATTAATTAAGGCAAGTTTTTTAGCATCAACATTTGAGATTGCATTTTGAGCAAATTTAAAATGTGCATCTTTAACCAATGAGTGTTTTAATTTTGTAAGTAAATTCTTTGTTACACCTGTTTCGTTTTTTGTCTTACCTATCAAGGTAAAAGAAAAAATAACCAATAATAATACAATAAATCTTTTATTCATTCATCCTCCTAAATGTAATTCATAATTATACATAATTTTAATATAAGTTAAAGATAAATT
>CAYOTE010000011.1:0-15062 GCA_964406785.1 uncultured Clostridia bacterium | reverse complement strand
CTCCTAAATGTAATTCATAATTATACATAATTTTAATATAAGTTAAAGATAAATTATTTTTTTATACTTAAAAGTTTAACCTAAAATTTTAATCAAAATCTACGACAATGCTCAATAAGCCCATTCTAACAACGTTAAGCTTAATAATTTTCAATCAACATTAATGCAATTAATCTTTAATAATGAACATTGTGAAAATTTTATCTCATAATTTGTTTGCTTGATGTAAATTATGTTATAATCAATCTATTATGATTAAATACTTTGTTAATAAAATATTCGGGACAAGAAATGAGAGAGAACTAAAAAAATTAAATCCAATAATAAATAAGATAAATAGTCTGGAAAAAGATATTAAGGGACTTAGTGATGAGGATTTAAAAAAGCAAACTAATCTTTTTAGAGAACAGCTTAAATCCGGTAAAAAAGAAGATGATATTCTACCGCAAGCCTTTGCAGTTGTTAGAGAAGCCTCTGTGCGAACATTGGGAATGCGTCATTTTGATGTCCAATTATTGGGTGGAATAATACTTCATCAGGGAAGAATTTCCGAAATGAAAACCGGTGAAGGTAAAACTTTGGTTGCAACTCTTGCAGGATATCTTAATGCCATATCTGGAAAAGGTGTACACATTGTTACCGTTAATGATTATCTTGCAACAAGAGATTCCGGTTGGATGGGAAAAGTATTCAGATTTCTTGGTTTATCTGTCGGTGTTATTTACAGTAATATGGAAGAGGAAGACAGAAGAGACGCATATCGTTGCGATATTACTTACGGAACTAATAATGAATTTGGTTTTGATTATCTAAGAGATAATATGAAGTTTGACGCTGACGATCTTGTACAAAGAGGTTATCATTATGCAATTGTTGATGAGGTTGACTCTATTTTGATTGATGAGGCAAGAACGCCCTTGATAATTTCAGGACCAACCGAGGAGTCAACATCTTTTTATTATACCGTTAACGATTTCATAAAAAGAATTAAAGGTAATCCTAAGACTTACGAGAAAGATGAAAAGTCAAAAACAGTTGTCTTAACCGATTTAGGTATTGCCGAGGCTGAAAAATTTTTTAAAATAGATAATTTGTATGATTTGAGAAATATGGATACCCTTCATCAGGTAAATCAATCTTTAAAGGCACACCATCTTTTTATCAGAGATAAAGATTATCTTGTTAAAGACAATCAGGTAATGATTGTAGATGAGTTTACAGGAAGAATGATGGACGGCAGGCGATATTCAGATGGACTTCATCAGGCACTTGAGGCAAAAGAAAATGTAAAGATAGAGCAAGAGTATCAAACCTTAGCTCAGGTAACCTTTCAGAATTATTTCAGAATGTATAAGAAGCTAAGTGGAATGACAGGTACGGCAATTACCGAAGCTATCGAATTTTCTTCCATATACAATCTTGATGTTGCGGAAATACCTACAAATAAGCCCTTGATAAGAAAGGAGCATCCTGATGTTATTTACGGCAGTACGGAAGAAAAATGGGATGCAGTTGTAAACGCAATTAAAGAATTAGGTGTAAATGGACAGCCGGTTCTGGTTGGTACTATTTCAATTGAGAATTCGGAACTTTTAAGCAGACGGCTAAGAAAGGAAAAAGTGAAACATGAGGTATTAAACGCCAAATACCACGAAATGGAAGCTGAAATCGTTGCACAAGCAGGAAGACCGGGTGCCATTACAATTGCTACGAATATGGCAGGTAGAGGTACTGATATTATCCTTGGCGGTAGTCCTGATTTTATGATTAATGATGAATTAAAAAGAAGAGGATATACAAAAGATAATGTTCCCGAAGATATATTAAATGAGATTGAAATAAGTGTTAGAAAACAACAAAAAGAGGATCAGAAAAAAGTATTGGAACTCGGTGGGCTTCATATATTGGGAACCGAGAGGCATGAGGCAAGACGTATAGATAATCAGTTAAGAGGTAGAGCCGGAAGACAGGGTGATCCGGGTTCTTCACGTTTTTATATTTCTTTAGAAGATGATTTAATGAAAATTCTCGGCTCGGACAAGATGAAAGGGATGCTTGTCAGGGCAGGAATGACAAATGGTGTACCAATTGAAAACAGATTTGTTTCCAAGGCAATTGAAAATGCCCAAAAACAAATTGAGGGACAAAACTTTTCAACCAGAAAGCATTTATTGGAATATGATGATGTAATGAATAAACAAAGGCAAGTTATTTATTCAATGAGAGAAGAAATATTAAAGGGGAAGGATTATAAAGAACATATTAGAGGTATTGTCACTGAAATCTTTAATTATCATTTTGAAAATTATATTGATGAAAATAAAGAATCCGAAGAGTGGGATATTAAGTCCTTTGAAAAAGAAATACTTGCACAGTACGGTCTTGATCTTGAAAGGGGACTTGGCAGTGAGTATAAGAAATTACCTCATGATGAGCTAAAAGCTCGTACCAAGAATTATATACTTGATTTTTATGAGGAAAAAGAAAAGGCTCTCGGCAGTGAATACATGCGAAAGATGGAGCAGTATATTATGCTGGAGCAAACGGATTCTCAATGGAAGGATCATTTAAAAAATATTGATCATTTAAAAGAGGGGATAGGTTTAAGAGGGTATGCTCAAAAGGATCCTTTGATAGAGTATAAGAGAGAGAGTTTTGACTTATTTGAAGAACTTCAAAATAGAATTGAAGAAGATATTATAAGATATCTGTACTTATTCCAACCGATTGAGCAAGAAGTTTTTGAAGATATAAAGAGAAAACGAAAATCGAAACTTTCAAAACCTGTTTCTAAATTGCCGGGAAGAAGAAAGAAAAAGAAAAAAAAGAAATAAATAACCTTGAATTTGTATGGAGGAATTTTATGAATAAATTTACAGAATATACGGGTTTAACCTTTGACGACGTGTTATTGGTTCCCGATTACTCCGAGGTCCTACCGGGAGAGGTGAATACTAAGGCAAAATTAACTAATAATATAACCTTGAATATTCCGGTTGTATCTGCCGCAATGGATACCGTATCTGAATCAAAAATGGCAATTGCTCTTGCACAATTAGGAGGGATAGCTATAATTCACAAGAATATGAGTATAGAATCACAAGCTAAAGAGGTAAGAATTGTTAAACGCTCTGAATCAGGAATGATTGTAAATCCTATAACTTTAACTTCCGAAAACAAAATAAGTGAAGCTTTACAGCTTGCAAGGGAAAAAGGCATATCGGGATTACCTATTGTGGATAATGAAGGTAAACTTGTAGGACTTTTAACTAATAGAGATATTAGATTTGCAACTGATGTTAATACAAAGATAAAAGAGCTAATGACAACTAAAGGTCTTATAACCGTTAATGAAGATGTTAAAATGGATGAGGCAAAAAAAATTCTACATCTCAATAAAATTGAAAAATTACCGGTAATTGATAAGGATAATTATCTTTTAGGTTTAATAACCTTAAAGGATATTCTTAAATCTGAAAAATTCCCCAATGCCTCTAAAGATAAATTCGGTAGATTAAGAGTGGGTGCTGCAGTTGGTACTTCGCCCGATACTTTGGAAAGAGTTCAGGCTTTAGTAGATGTTAAAGTAGACGTAATATCAATTGATACATCACACGGACATTCTAAAAAAGTTTTGGAAGTAATAAAAAAAATCAGGGCAAAATTTCCTGATATAGAATTAATTGCCGGAAACATTGCAACGGCAGCTGCGGCAAGGGCGTTATTGGAACTTGGCGTAAATGCCATTAAAGTCGGAATTGGTCCCGGTTCTATCTGTACAACAAGGGTTGTTACCGGAGCAGGTATGCCTCAAATAAGTGCTATAATGGAAGTTGTAAAAGCTGTTGAAGATAAAGTTCCCGTTATAGCAGATGGTGGAATAAAATTTTCAGGAGATATTACAAAAGCTCTTGCTGCGGGAGCTAATGCCGTTATGATTGGTTCATTATTAGCAGGAACAGATGAGAGCCCCGGTGAATTAATAATTTATCATGGTAGATCGTACAAAAAGTATAGAGGAATGGGTTCCATTGGTGCAATGAAGGCAGGCAGTAAAGATAGATATTTTCAAGAAGATGAGTATTCGGAATCAAAACTTGTTCCTGAGGGCATTGAGGGTAGAGTCCCTTACAGAGGTTCTATAATGAGTTTAATTCCACTTATGATAGGTGGCGTAAGAGCCGGTATGGGTTTGACGGGAAGTAAAAATGTGGAAGAGTTAAGAAAAAAATCTAAATTTGTAATGATAACCGGTGCTTCGTTAAAAGAAAGTCATCCTCACGATGTAATTATAACAGAAGAATCACCAAATTATCAAATGGTCTAATATTAGAAAAAAGGAGGGTATTATGAAAAAGTATTATGGCTTACCAAGTATCTTAATAATTGTGTTATGTATGATGTCGTTTAATGTAAATGCATCGAATGGGAATAGTAATAAAAGGAAAATACTATATAAATCAGGTGAATTAATTATTAAACTCAAGAAAAATTTATCAATTAATAATATTATAAATAATTTACATAGTGCACATTTCAAAGTAAAAAAACATTTTTCTCAATTATCAAAGATTAATAAAAGAGAATATTATTTGATAACATGTGATTCTAATATATTCTCTAAGGATGCTTCCATTATATCTCTGGTTGCAAAAATAAAAGGAATAGAGGCTGTTTCGTTAAACTACACAAGAACAACAAATGTGCTCCCTAAGGATCCTCTCTTCTATCAGCAGTGGGGATTGAACAATACAGGACAAAAGTATTACGGATATGGCGATATAAAGGGTACGGTTGGCGTTGATATTAATGCTCCCGATATTTGGAATATTACCAAAGGTAATTCGGATGTTGTTGTAGCTGTTCTCGACAGCGGAGTGGATTATAAGCATGAAGATTTAAAAAATAGTATGTGGAAAAATAAAGGAGAAATTGCCAAAAATGGTATAGATGACGATAACAACGGATACGTTGATGATTATTACGGATATGATTTTGGAGCCAATAATGAAGGAGGTAATGATTCTGACCCGATGGATATTGTCTCAATTAATCACGGGACCCATGTTGCAGGGATTATTGCAGCCTCACAAAATAACGGTAAGGGAGTTTCAGGTGTTGCACCTAATGTAAAAATAATGGCATTGAAGGGATTTAGACCGGACGGATATATATATCTAAGTGATTCAATAGAAGCCCTTGAATATATTGTGAAGATGAAAAATAGAGGGGTGAATATTGTTGCTGTTAACTGTAGTTTTGGTGGTACTTCATACAGTAATATTGAGAAAGATGCGTTTAAAACTGTTTCTGATGCCGGTATAATCATAACCGCTGCCGCAGGGAATGGTGATGATGATGGAAAGCCAATAGATACGGATACAACACCACATTATCCCTCTGCTTATATTATTCCAAACCTTATTGCAGTTGCAGCAACGGATGCAAACGGTAAATTGGGTTCATTTTCAAATTACGGTTTAAACTCTGTTGACATAGGTGCTCCGGGTGTTGCAATAAAATCTACTGTTATCACAGGTACCGGCTCGGAAAATGGGAAAGTCCGTGTCAATAATAAAGATTACACAATTCTTAAAATGGAATATTCTAAAAACAAAAAAACTACATCAGGAAAGATTTATAACTGTTATAAAGGTGTATCTGCATCTGATTTTCCTTCGGAAGTATCCGGTAATATTGCACTTATTGAACGAGGAGAGATTACATTTGCCGAAAAAGTTCAAAATGCTAAAAACGCCGGTGCTATAGGTGTTATTATTTATAATAACGTATCTGGTCTTTTTTCGGGAACTCTTGGTAAAAAAAGCAATTGGCCTGTTGTTGTCTCAATGTCAAAAGAAGATGGACTTAAAATTCTTAATTACGAAGGACAAAAGGGGACAATCTCTATTCCGGTATCAAATTATAAATTTTATAATGGTACTTCTATGGCAGCACCACACGTTGCCGGAGCGGTAGGACTTATAGCGTCAATATACCCTAATGATACGGTACAAAATAGATATTTAAAAACTTTGTTTTGTGGCAAGTTAAGCTGTGAATTAAATACAAAAACAAGTGTGGGTTCTATTCTTGATTTGCAATCTCTCTTAATACAACCTGTCTTAAATATATTCGGTAAAAAAGTTGCCAATAATTCTCTACTGCAATCTCAATACATTGATTTAATTACATGGCAGAAAAATTCACAAAACAATAATTACAATATAGTAAAGTATAATATTTATAAAGTTGAAAGTACTAAAATAAGCTTGCTTGATTCGATTTCAGCAGACAAAACTTCATTTGCCAATCAAAACACCTCTAAAACAGGAGGGACTATATATGCTGTCATTCCAGTTAGTGCCGATGGTGTTTTTGGAGAACCTGCAACTACATATATTGGGAATAAATAACAGATTATTTGATTATTTATGGCCTTTTTAGAAATAAATTGGGAATTGGCTTATAAAATAAAAAGGCTATAGATATTGCGGTACATAAAATGTGTAATTATATTTTTTTTGGATTCTTTGGAATTATAGGGGTAACTGTTTTTTTTTATTACTTTGTCGAGAAAAAAAAAAAAGAAAAAATTCGTAAAAGTTTTAAAAATATTAATAAAAAGCAAAATATCGATTACAATAATTTGAGATTAGTACCAAGAATTCCTATACCAGAATTATTAGGCATTTCTTTAACTCTGACAGATGAGTTGTATTTTGGTTTAAAAGCATTTGCGATAGATGTTTCGGGCTCTGGATTTTCAGTCAGACCGGATTTCCCTTTAAGAAAATTACCGATAGATACTATTTTAAATAATATACTTGTAAAAACATCTATAAATAGCTTTGTAATTAAAAAAATTAGAACAGTTCGATATAAACATGAGATAAAGAAGAGATTATTGGCATTTGAAATTATATCTATTGATGAAAATCAAAAAAAAAAATTAATAGATTTTATCAACTATTTAAAAGATTATTTAAAAGATGAAAATTAAAGACGAACAGATTATTGATTTGAAGAATATCCTTGATAATATCGAGAATGAAAAAAAAGATGATGTATATATGGGAATGAAAAAAAGAGATTTTTCAACAGAAGAAACTAAGACTATTTTTAAATCCTTTTTAGAAAATTTGATCAATAAGACTCAACCGTCTGTTTTTTTAAATGAATATCTTAAATTATCAATATTAAAAAAAGTATTTCCTGATTTGTATAAATTAACATTAACTATACACGATCCCATATTTCATCCTGAAAAGGATATATCGGGATTAAATACAGTATGGGGACATACAATGATTGCCCTTGATATATCTAAAAAACTTACAAAAATGTTTAATCTTGAGAAGCATCGGAGTCTTATTTTACTACTTGCTACTCTGCTTCATGATATAGGGAAACCCGATGTAACAGATTGGGAATATAAAAGAGGGCGAATTGTAGTCAGCTCTCCTTTTCATGACTCAAAGGGCATTAAAAAAGGGAGTGCTTTTCTTAAATATATAGGCATTATAGATACGAAAATGACTTCTACAAAAACACTTATACTTAGTTTAATTAAGTATCATCATAGAATATATGAATTATACAGAAATAGAAAAGTTATTAAGTTAAGTGCCATATCAAGATTAAAAAAAGATATGTTCGGATATGAAGAACTTTTAATTCTTCTTGATTTTGCGGACAGACAATCAAGAGTTACCAATCCTTTGAATTTTACAAAGCTCGATGAGGTCTCCAATTGGATAATAAAAAAAAGAAATGTATATTTAGAGCTTGAGTCAAAGCCCAAACCTTTTATATTAGGCAGAGATCTTTTAAATTTAGGAATGACACCCGGCAAAGAAATAGGAATAATTGTAAAAAAATTTTACGCAAGCCAATTAAATGGTGCTTTCGCAGACAAAAACGAAGCATTAAAGGTTTTATCCGATTATATTTCATGTAAAAATCATAATATATAAACTAAGTCTGAATTTTTATGAAAATTTCAGACTAAATAACATATTTTCCTATACGTATTATTTATGATTTATTTATCTAAACGAATATTGGTCAATATTAATACTACAACTATCATTTTGCTTTATATCAAACAAATTCTCTTTCATAGTTTTTATTATAATAAAAAATTTATTTCTTATTTTCTTTTGCCGCTTTTATAAAAGAAACAAATAGTGGATGTGGCTCCATTGGTCTTGATTTAAACTCAGGATGAAATTGGCAACCAAAAAACCAAGGATGATCTTTTATTTCAACGGTTTCAACTAAATTTCTTTCAGAATTTTTGCCACTAACTATCATCCCGTTATCTTTTAATAACTCCTCATATTCCGGGTTGAATTCATACCTGTGTCTATGTCTTTCATATATTTTTCCCTGATTATATATAGACATTGATAAGGTTTCTTTTTTCAAAACACAGGAATATTCTCCTAATCGCATATTATGTCCCATTAAATCTATGTTTTTTAATTCTTTTAATTTTAAAAAGATTTTATGTTTTGTCGATGTCGAAAATTCGGTAGAATTAGCATCCTTATATCCAACTATATTTCTGAAATACTCAATTGTTGCAACCTGCATACCGAGACATATTCCAAAAAACGGTATTTTTTTTAATCTTGCATACTCTATTGCTTTTATCATTCCTTCGATACCTCTATTTCCAAAACCACCTGGAACAAGTATAGCATCCGTATCAGCAAAAGTTTCATCTAAATTCCACTCCAATAAATTATCAGCTTCAACAAGATTTAATTTTACATTAACATCGTTTTCAACGCCACCGTGGAATAATGATTCATATAAACTCTTGTAAGAATCGTTAAGTTTTATATACTTTCCTACAATACTTACAATAACCTCTTTTTTAGAACTTAAAGCTTTTACCTTATTAATCCAATTTTGCCAATTTTCAGAGTCATCTTTTTTCTTCTCCAATTTTAATTTTTTAAGGATTGAATTTCCGAGACCCTCTTTTTTAAATATAAGAGGTATTTCGTATATAGTTTCAACATCATATGCACTGACAACATCATCCTCTTTTACATTGGTAAATAATGCAATTTTACGTTTTATATCCTTTGGTATGGGTATTTCTGACCTACACAAAAGAATATCGGGTTGAATGCCTATACTTCTTAATTCTTTAACACTATGTTGAGTAGGTTTTGTTTTTAATTCTCCGGCAGTCTTAATATAGGGAACGAGAGTTAAATGCATATATAAAACATCATTATCATCGTGATTTAAGCCTACCTGTCTTATAGATTCCAAAAAAGGTAAACCTTCAATATCTCCGACCGTTCCTCCAATTTCCACAATTAATATATCTGTTTTCACACCTATTTTGGTTATTTTAGATGCAATTTCATCCGTTACATGGGGTATTACCTGTACTGTTTTTCCTAAATAATCCCCCTTTCTTTCTTTATCTAAAACAGAATTATATATACTTCCTGCCGTCCAATTATTATCTTGACTTGTTCTTATCGTTGTAAATCTTTCATAATGACCAAGATCAAGGTCTGTTTCGGCACCATCATCAGTTACAAATACCTCACCATGCTGAAAAGGACTCATTGTACCGGGATCAATGTTAAGGTACGGATCTAACTTAAGTATTGATATACTATACCCGTAAGACTCAAGAATATTACCTATAGATGCTGCGGCAACGCCTTTTCCTAAAGAGGATAAAACTCCTCCGGTTATAAAAATATATTTTGTTTTATTCATTTTTTCCCTTTATTAACTTTTCTACAATTCCAATATCTCCGGGAACATCAACTCCCATTGACTTATAATTTGTTTTAAGAACCTTTATTTTAACCCCATTTTCAAGAAATCTCAACTGTTCTAATTTTTCTTTTTCTTCCAATAATGAATTTTTCGATTCAATAAAATCTTTTAATACTGCTTTTTTATATCCATATATACCTATATGATGTAAAAAACTATCAAATTTTGAATATTCATTATTAGGAATCATAGCTCTAGAAAAATATAAAGCATTGCCTGTATTATCAACTATTACCTTCACTATATCCAATGATCTAAAATCTTTTATTGAATCACTTTCAAATGCTGCAGTTACAACATCCGAATCATCTTTTAAGAGAGAATTATAAAGTTCTTCGATAAGTTTTTCAGGAATTAAAGGTTCATCTCCCTGTATATTAACTATTCCATCAACAGACATATCTTTTACGACTTCCCATATTCTATCTGTCCCAGATTTATGATCCACAGAAGTAACTACAACGGAACCGCCAAATCTTTTAACTTCCTTAGCAATACGAATATCGTCTGTCGCAACTATAATATTATCAAAAAGTTTAGTATTTAATACTTGAGCATAAACCCTTTCTATCATTGTTTTTCCAACCAATTTAACTAAAGGTTTACCTCTAAATCTTTTCGAGTTAAATCTTGCCGGTATTACTGCAATTATTTTCATTATATAATTATATTAAGAAAAAGATTTTTCTTCTGATAAATCATTTTGGTTTTTTTCTTCAAGTGCCTTTAATTCCATCTGACATGTACCTTGAAAAAATGCACCCTCTTCAATAATTAATTTTGGAGCTATTATTTTCCCGGTAACACGTCCTTTAGAGAAAATTTCCACTCTATCTTTTGTATTAATAGAACCTTTCACTCTTCCGTTTATTGAAACACTTCTGACTTCGATATCAGCTTCAACATTCCCATTTTCTCCAATAATCAATGTATTACCGGATAAAATTTTACCCTTAAAAGTACCATCAATTCTAAAAGAATCATTAAATTTAATTTCCCCCGTAATTTCCGTGTCTTTATCAATAAAGCCACTTACCTTTCCAAAAACTTCATTTTTAGTCATACTTCACCTCACTGCCCTTATTTATTGTTACCTAAAAATATATCATATATTCTATCAAATTCCTTTAAATCATTAAAATTAATAATAATTTTTCCTCTATCACCCTTTTTTGAGTAATTCAATAAAACTTGAGTGGAAAAAATTTTTTCTAATTTTTCCTGAATTTTTAATACATCCGGATCTTTTTTGTTTTTTATAAGTTCATTTTCCTTATAAAAATCATTTACCAATAATTCTGTTTTTCGAACAGATAGTTTATTTTTAATTATTTCATAAAAAACGCTTAATTGATCATCTTCTGTTTTTAATGATAACAAAGCTCTTGCGTGACCTTGAAATATATCTCCAGATATAATACCCTGTTTTATTGCCTCGGGAAGTTTTAATAATCTTAAAAAATTTGTTGCCGTAGACCTATTCATACCCATCTTATCAGCAACATTTTCATGATTAAGTTTTAATTTTTTTATCAAAAAATCAATACCTTCAGCTATTTCTATTGCATTAAGATCCTCTCTTTGAATATTTTCGATTAAAGCATTAACAGCTATTTCATCATTTGTATATTCTCTTATTATTATAGGTATTGTTTTCCATTTCAAATATTGTGCAGCCCTTAATCTTCTTTCACCAACTATTAAATAATATTTATTTTCTTTTTTATAAACAACGACAGGTTGAATTAGACCTGATTCTTTCAATGAATTTGCTAATTCTTTAATTTTTTCCTGACTAAAATTTTTTCTCGGTTGAAATGGATTTGGATATATATCTTCAATATCTACTTCAACTATATTACCTTCAATTTCTTCAGCTGTCTTATTTGAAATAATAGCATCTATTCCTTTTCCTAAAACCCTTTTTTTTACCATTTACAACATCTCCTTTGCAAGTGATATATACGATTTTGACCCCGTTGATTTGATATCATATAATTGAATTGGTTTACCAAAACTTGGAGATTCCGACAATCTTATATTTCTCGGAATAATTGTTTTATACACTTTTTCTTTAAAATATTCCCTTATTTCTTCTTCAACTTGTTTTGATAAATTAGTTCTTTCATCATACATAGTTAATAATATTCCTTCTATTTCTAAATTTTTATTAAAATTTTCTTTTATTCTATTAATAGTATTTATTAAATCAGATAAGCCTTCTAATGCATAATATTCTGTTTGTATAGGAACAAGTATTCCGGTTGAAGCCGTTAATGCATTGATAGTTAACAAACTTAATGAAGGCGGAGAATCAACAAATATATAATCATAATCTTTCATAATCGGTTCTAATATTTTTTTTAAAAAATTATGATTATTATCTTCTAATACATTTTCCATTTCAAATCTTGCTAAATCTCTTGATGAAGGTAATATTTTTAAAAATTTTAATTCTGTTTCCAATAAAGTATCAGCAACACTTATCTGTCCCGACAAAACCGAATATATATCATTTCTTTTTTTATTCTTATCAAAACCAAATCCAGTTGTTAAATTAGCTTGAGGATCTAAATCTACTAATAAAACTTTTTTTTCAGCTATTGCTAATGCAGCACCAAGATTAACCGAAGTTGTAGTTTTCCCAACTCCTCCTTTTTGATTCGCAACCGAAATAATTTTACTTTTTTTTTTATGTTCCACGTGAAACTTTCTCCAATTTAATAATTTTCAATTTATCTTTAGAAGGTATATTATATACATACTTTTTAATATTATCCACATTAATTTTAATTTTTTTTATTTTATCTTCTATCGTTATTAAAACAAGCTCCTGTATATCATCATTTACCAGATAATTAAACAATTCATAATTATCAGGAAAACCTCTTGCAATAAGAGTAATTCCAATCAACTTATTATTTAACAAATAATCCTTTATATAAGATTCACTTACTTTTACATTTAATAAACCTAAACCACTTACTATATTCTTTAAATAAATTATTTTTTTTTTCCTTGGTTCAACTAATACAATATTCTTATCTTCCGCAAATAACGATATCGGTATTCCTAAAATACCATTTCCACTTCCTGCATCAATTATATTTTTATTACTTATAATTTCATTTAAAATCAATGTTTCTTTTATAAGTTTTTCTATATCTTTTTTTTCTAATTTTCTTGATATCAAATTTGCATATTTATTATATTCTAATAATAAATCTATATATTTATTATATTTATTGTCAATCATATTTTTAATCTTCTTTTGTTTCACGTGAAACATCATTTACATTGAGTTTGTTTTTAATAAATAAAAAATAAACTACGGAAAGTACCCAGATATATAGAGCTAAGGTTTTATGTTCTGTGAAAAAGAAATATGGTGCAATTAATATTATTAAAGCTAAAAATAAATACATTATTTTCTTCAACATAGTTTTCATTTGTTTAGAATATCCTTTTGTTTCTTTAATTTCAAGTGTTGACACTTAATATTATTTTTATTACTATAATAATGTTAAGATGGAAAATAGATTATTAAAAGATTTTTTCAACAATTGTGGAAAAAATTGTGGAAAATTATATTATGGAAAATTTAGAAAAATTAAATAATTATTTATTGGATGAGTTTGGGATAAATGCATATAATAAATGGATAAAACCACTCAGTTATATTGGTAATAATAATGATATTCATTTTTTTGGTTCACCTGATGAAAAAAAAACTGATTGGATTAATAATGATAATATAATAACTAAAATAAATTCTTATTCAAAAAAAAATTTTGGGTTTACTATTAAAATAGTACCATTATATGACGAAAAAAATTTTAATCATCATGAAAAAGAAAATCGAAAAGATAATGAAAACTATAATATCAATTCGGGAGAAATAAATTTTATTACACATAAAAATAATAATTCATACATTAAATCAAATTTAGTTGAAAAATTTACTTTTGATAATTTTATTCAAAGGGAATCTAATCAATTTGCATATGCTTTGTCTTTTAATGTTTCTGAATTTCCAGGTAAATCATATAATCCTTTATACATATACAGTGATGTAGGATTAGGAAAGACTCATCTATTAAATGCTATTGGAAATAAAATTTTAAAAAATAACAAAAATATGAGAGTAAAATGTCTTACCTCAAGTGAATTTATGTTCGAATTTACAGAATCAACAAGAAAACAAAAAAAAAATGATTTTATAACAAAATTCGAATCACTCGATGTTCTACTTATAGACGATATTCAATTTATTACTAAATGGGCAGGAACAAAAGAACAGTTTTTTAATATATTCAATAAATTGATAAATATGGAAAAACAGATAGTTATATGTTCTGATACACATCCTGACGATATACCAGATTTAGAAAAAAGATTAAGAACAAGATTTGTTATGGGAAATATAGTTGACATTAAACCATATGATTTTGAAGGTAGACTTGCTATACTTAATAAAAAAATTGAAAAAAGAAAAAATAAAATAAAATATGATTTTGATTTTCCTGAAGATGTTGTTTTTTTTATTGCTGAAAAAGTATCGAGTAATATTAGAGCTCTTGAAGGTGCTTTGAATAGATTAATTGCAACTGCAAGTTTAAAATTTCCGGATAAAAAAAGTATAAAAATAGATATACCTTTTGCAAAAAAATCTTTAGAGCCTTTTATTAACTTAAATAATAAAAAAATCACATTTGATTCTATAAAAGAATTTATAGCTAATAAATATAATATAAAAAAATCAGATTTAATATCAAAAAGTAATAAAAACGATATAGCATTTCCAAGACAAATAGCAATGTATTTGTGTAAAAAGCTTATTAAATGTACATTAACTGAAATTGGAAAAAATTTTGGTGGCAAGCATCACTCAACAGTATTACACTCAATAAATAAAGTGGAAAAAAATGTGGAAAACGATGAAGATTTTTCAAGAATTGTTGAAAACTATGAGGAATATTTCAGATAATTGATTATTTTATAATTTTCAACATTATTGATTAATTTTCAACATTATTATCAACATAGTAAGAATCTTTTATAATGTATATTTTATGGTTTTTTCAACATTTCAACAGGCTTTATTATTAATATTTATTATAAATTATTATATAATTATATAATAATAAACGTTGTTAATATTGTTAATAATTTTTTATCTTTATTTTTTTTTATAATTTTCTTGTTTTTTTTTAATAATATTTATATAATAAAGATGTTGTTATATT